>CALDQI010000652.1:0-12897 GCA_937911635.1 uncultured Pseudomonadota bacterium
TCTGTCTGGGATGCCAAGTCTACAAAGGCCTTGATAATTCCGAGTACCGTTCCAAAAAGACCTAAAAATGGGGCATTGGATCCTGTGGTTCCTATGATGATGATGCCTCTATCCAAACGACTGCGTTCAAATACGATTCGTCCAGCGATGGCATTTTCGGCGGCTGCGTGACCACCTCTTTCATGCGCAGATAGACCAGATTGAAGGACACTCGATTCGATCCCGTCGAGATTTTTGAGACTGGCTGAGAAGGTTTCTTTGGACTCGCCTTCTAAGAAACCGGACAATGCTTGTTGCAGCTTGCCGAGAGGGGTTTTGTTTTGTTGTAAAAACAGCACGCGTTCAATGGCAACCGTGACACAAGCGGCTGACAGTAGCACAAGGAGCCACAACACCCACTCACTACCCAGCATGGCAAAGGCGAACATCTTTTCTTCTAACATTGTCTCTCCAAAGCAGTTTATTGCATATTAAGAGTAGCCGACTTCCAAGCCTTGTCAACGCATCCAATTGTTAAGAATTGTTGTCATTTGCTCAGTTATTCTATTCGCAGTTTCTTACAGAGGGATGGATTGGGAATCGGTATTGGAGTTTTATCCTCTATCCTTTTAGAAGGAACCACTGTTCGTTTAAACGAAAAAGGGACACCGAAGTGTCCCTTTTGGAGTCGAATCAAACAATCAGCGGATTAGTTGAGCCAACCATTGATCATGTCATCAGTCAAACGAGCAGGGTGTCCGCGCCATACGATGGTGCCATCTTTAACGACAGCTGCTGCAGGAATACCAGATACGTTGAAGTGCTTAGACAATGCGCCATTTTCTTTGGCAACTGGGTACGTTACGTTCTTCTCTTGCAAGAAGGACATAGCCTCTTCTTTGCTCTTTCCACGGGTCAACTTGGTTAAACCAACCATTTGGAGACCTTTTGAGTTGTAGGTGTCAAACATCTTTTGCATGTTGGGCACTTCACGTTTACAGTGTGGACACCAAACTTCCCAGAATACTAGTAAAGAAACGCCTTTTGACAAGTTGACAGCGCTTGCATCTCCAATCATCCATTCATCGATGGTGAGGTCAGATGGTGCAGCTTTACCAAAGACTTCAAGTTCTTTACCCATCTTCGCAGCACGTTTGAATGTTCTGGTGGTGGAATATTTCTTTTCGATTTCGGCATACTTGGCTTTTGCACCAGCGACGTCGTTTTTACCAAGGGCTTCTTGCATTCCTTTAAGCAATTCTTGGGCTGCAGTTTCCTCAGCAGGATTTGCTTGAGCGGTCTTTGCAGTGGCGGCGGCTTTGGGTGCCTTTTCCAATTCTGCAATTTTCTTTTCCATTTCTTCAACTTTGGTGTTGAGTTCTTTTACTTGGTCTGCTGTTGCACAACCGGTGAACAATAGGGTGCTAAAAATAAGCTGTCTCATACAAGTCTCCATATACAATAGACAAAGGGTGGGTCATTAAATCAAAGTTAATCTACTACAAATCTCTCAATGTGCAAGTTTTTCAACCATAATCATGGAAAAGGATGTGTCAACTCACCAGTTCGAACTTACAAACGTTTGTTTGCGAGTGTTACAAACAGTCCATACAGGTCCGACAAATCGGTATCCCAACCCAAATGTTCTCGTTGTGTATCCATCAGCGAGGATTGTCCACGAGCAATCGGGCCGGTCAATACTTGATTGAGCATGCCGCGCTTGGCGTTGGATAAACTTTGCTCTGCGAGAGCATACAGTAAATCGGCAGCCATATCATCACTGTAGCCTTCTCTTTGTAGCACTTCCTTAGCCAAGGAGAACAGGATGGTGGTGAAATTACCACTTAGAACAGCAGCGGTATGGTAAGACAACCGGTTTCCAATAAATGGGTATACCGTAAAGCCAAGTTGATTGGCGAATGTAAGGATGTGACTGCGCATTGTGTCCGAAATATGTTCTCCACACTCTAGGGTGGCGGGAATGGTATCCGGAATGTGGATCTCAGGTCCGGGGAAACTCTGAATCGGGTGAAGACAAGCGATGTGTGCCTCCAGTGTAGGAAAAACATCGAGACCGATCGATCCACTGGCATGAACGACGCAGACATCTGAGTGGTACGTTAGCTGCTTGGTAACCTCGACAATGGCGGATTCTGATACACAAATATAGACCAGACCATTCATCTCTGATGGAAATGTCCGTCCGTAGGTTGTATGTGGGATCGATTGTCGATCGAGGATATACGCCAGCGATCTTCCCAATCTGCCTTGTCCGATGATGTGAATCTGCATTCGAACCTCCCTGTCATGTGTATCGGTTCTGAAAGCGTGTATCAAGGCTTGATTTGTTGCCAAGGATCGGATATGTTCCGAGTCTGAATCGGAGGAACGGATGTCAAAACGAACACAGCGTGTTTCAATGGAAATTCAACGGGTCTTGAGCGACGTATTGTTGCGTGGACTTCCAGATCCTCGTGTGACACCCATCAGCATCACTTCCGTGATCTGCTCCCCAGATTTGCGTCATGCCAAGGTGCATTTTGTGCCGATGGGCGGTTTGGGAGATGTCCCTACGATTGTGGCAGGGCTTGAAGAAATAGGTGGGTTCATCAATCGTGAAGTCGCCAAGAAACTGAAGATGAAGTACAGTCCAAAACTTCGTTTTTATCCAGATGAACATTTCTTCGACAATGTAGATTTTATTGATCGGTTGGACAATATGACGTTTGTTGAAACGGATTCTGAAGATCATTCGGACTCCTAAGGCGCGGTATGTATTTCCTGTGCGTCGATAAACCTTCTGGCTATACGAGTCATGATATTGTATTCTTGTTTCGTGTATTGACGGGCATCAAAAAAATAGGGCACACCGGTACATTAGACCCATTTGCAACGGGCGTACTGGTCTTGGCATTTCAAGACGCCACGAAGTTGATTGGACACATCCCCACCCATTCAAAACATTATCAATGTGTGCTGAAACTTGGTGAAAGAACAGAAACAGCTGATTGTACGGGTGATCTGGTTGATACAGTTCCAGTTCCCGTGGATGCCAATAGCTTGATCGAAGACCATCTGTCTCATTTTACAGGTAGAATCACGCAGACACCACCGAAGTATTCCGCCATCAAGGTGAACGGTAAGCGGTTGTACGAGTATGCCAGGCAGGGACTGGATGTGGATATTCCAAGTCGTGAGGTGCACATTGATGCTCTTTCTTTGCTGAGTGAAGTGGATGGGTATACGCCGTCGACTGCTGAGATTGGACTGGATATCCACTGTTCAAAGGGAACCTACATCCGGTCTCTTGGATGTGATATCGCTGAATCCATTGGTACTGCAGGTCATCTATCTGTCCTGCGGAGGCTCTCCAGTGATGGTGTCGATATATCAAAGGCGTTGACGTTACAGCAAGTGGCAGAGTTGGTGACGCATGAGCCAGTTGAAGATTGGCGCTTGGCACTGAGTAAAGAAGGCAAAGATCTATTTACCCGCCGTTCTAGATCTGAAGTGTTGGACCTGTTGAAGTCTCACTGGATCAGCCCCACAGTCCTATTTCGGTCGATGCCGAGTGTTGTCGCCAATCTAGAAGAATCATTCCGATTGGCTCAGGGTACGTGTATAGACAGCCTGCGGACACGGCTTCCATCGACTGAAGTCATTCAAGTCCTCTGGAACAATCACATTCTGGCGTTGGTTCGATCGAACGGAACGATTGTACGAGTCAATCCTTCCATCGCCGATATGCGAATCGCACAGCAATCAGCAATATAACAATTCCACTGATGTATCCAGCGTACTCAATGAACGACTCGGTGTTTTGACGAATTTTTGCGGCATCATCTGCAAAGTAATATCCGAGACCCAAATAGAGATTGACGGTGACCAGTGCTGATAAACCATCGATCAAGTAGAATCGACCGGCACTTACAGCTGAGGCTCCGGCAAAGAAGAACGTTGGGAAGCGCATACCAGGGATTTGCCGCGCTATCACAATCGCCCAGTCTCCATATTTTCGGTAAAATTGTTCGATGTCCTCGATCTGTTTTTGACCGATGAGTCGACTGACAAACCCTGTGGACTGTAATCCAACAGTACGACCAAAATACCAAGCGATTAGGTCACCCAAGGTCACACCCAGAAAACCATAAATCCACGCGGTTAACAGACTCGCGTGCTCATTTCCAACCAAGACGCCCATTGCAAGCAATGAGATTTCCTCGGGTATGGGCAACCCCAGTGGAGCCAATATCAAGGCGGCAAAGCCGGTGAATACACCGTATTGAATGAACAAAGTCTGGAAGAGTGTTTGCATGGACTTGACGAGGGTTGTTGGTGTGTTCATATATGGCATCATGATGACATTGACAACCAGCAACCCACAAGAAACTGAATCCATTGCTCATTGGATGGTCAAGCAGCTGCCACCCACCGCAATCGCTTTGGTTGGGACTCTTGGAATGGGTAAAACCTGTTTTGCAAAAGGGTTTATTGAGGCCTTGGGAATGGATAAAGATCAGGTGTCCTCTCCAACCTTCTCACTGCTGCATGAGTATGATACCCATCCACCGGTATTGCATCTGGATGTCTATCGACTTGAGGCAGAAGATCTACCCAATTTGGGACTCGAAGAACGCATTGATGATCACATTGATATTGAAGCTGGGTTCGTGCTTGTAGAGTGGGCCGATATACATCCAGAATTAATGCCCCCCAGCGCGCTTTGGATCCGATTTTCCCAAACGGAAAACGGGCGAACACTCGAGATTACAGGTCCTTCATCAACAATGGAATCCTTAGAAACAAGCCTGTCTGAACTGTGAAAACGTCAAGTTATCGTTTTTGGGGTCTGATGATGTTACTGGCTTCGTGTACCATGCCTTGGTCTGTTCGCGCGGTACCAGCTGTGAGTTTACGACAAAATGAGAACGGTACTGGAGACGAGGAGACGATTGCCTGTTTCGATTGCAATCCGTTGATTTTTGGAAAGCCGTTGAATATCAATCGAGCATCGATGGAGCACCTTCGCAGTCTGCCTCACATAGGAGATAAAAGAGCGCTCGATATCGTATCCCACAGAACGCGATTCGGTGCTTTTGAGAAAGTAGAAGACTTGGATGATGTACGTGGGATCGGTCCGAAGACTCTGATGAGGGTACAGCCTTATATTGTTACAGAGTAGTCAGAGTGACCTCTAATCCAACCAGATGTCTTAGAGAGGAGTTGTGTTGCTGCGTCGTCTTCTTCTAAAAACAACAGACCACAATGCACTTGAATTGCTGCCATACCGATATATTTGGCGGGTAACTCGGTGTAAATGAGTCGAGCCAGTTCTAGGGTGCTTTGAGGTGTCTCGCTTAGGAGATTCCAAATTTGCAGGAGTCTATTTGTTCGATGGACGATGTATTCTTGTAGTAAAGCATCTGCATTGGTTAGCGCACCACCGTGTGCAGGCAGTAACCGAGAAGGCGTAAAGGTACGCAGTCGCCTCAAACTGCGAAGGTACTCACGTATGGAGCCTTCGGTTGGGTTGATTAGAATGGTGCCTTCTCCAGCGACCATATCTCCAGCGATAAGACTTCGATCTGCTTTGGATATGAGGCAAAGATGTCCTGGGGCGTGACCAGGTGTGTGTATCGCAGTCCAGATATCTCCCCCACTAGCAAATTGATGGCCCTCATCAATCCGGTGGTCCACTTGGAATTTGATCAATTCATCTGTCCGTTTGTGCGCGATGATGGGGATGTTGAAATGATCACGGAGTATTTCAGCGGATCCAATGTGGTCATGGTGATGATGTGTAAGAAACACTGCCGATGGTTGAAATTCTTCGAGGTGATCGATCAACGTTTGTTGCGTTGCAGGTGTGTTCGCAGCAGGATCGACGACCATTCCACCAGTCTTGGCGGTGATCCATGCATTGGTCGTCGTCGCAGGAGGCAAGGTGGGACTGGGAACCAGAATACGATGTAGGTTTGGATGTAAGGTCTCGATTTCCACAGGCTATCCTACGCAAGATCATCGACAGGGTGTTCAGAACAACACGGTGTAAATAAATATTAACAGAAGGACTGAGTTGACAAGGATCAATATTGTGGCCCTTTGTTGCGCGGCGAAGACCTCTCCAATCAGTGATGCTTCAGCAAGATCATAGGGTTGTAAAGAATGCTCGGAGAGACTGGTTTCTGCCGTGTCGGTATGGTCGGATTTGGAGGGGGCAAGAGTGTCTAGACCCAACTCAAGTTGAGAACTGTTCAGATCAGATGGTGCTGGAATTTGGGCAGTAGGGAGATCTTCACTGATTTCGGTGATGTCCAAGTCTGCTTTGTCGATGGAGTCGGATTGTTCTGTTGGTTGAGATGATGCTGGATGCAGAACAGGTTCTGGTATGGGGAGGACTGTTGCAGGACCGGTATCCCTTTGAAACTTTGGAGAATTAAATTGCGTCACTTCGATGTACGAATCGATTTCAGGTTCTAGTTGCTCGGTGACTTCTAGAACGTGTTGTTGCAATTTGGGTTCCACCTGGGGAAGCACTCTATTGGGAAGGATGAGATCAACACTGTGCGTGGTTGGATGAGCAACTTCTTGCAACCATTCTCCTAAGGCTTCGCCGAGTTCTGCTCGTTTTGTGTTTGGATGGATTTCTCGCAAGCGTTCCAAGTCTCTTAAGATGTAGGAATGATGACCATAGCGTTCACCGGCAGCAGGATGGAGCATTTTGGCGACCACCCGGTAGGCAGCGGGGTATGCGACCTTAATTCTATCCAGCCAGTGAGTGACATCCCCTCTGGAGGCCGCATATTCTGGATTTGGACGTCCAGTGTAAAGGGATTCCTTGAGGAGTAACGATGCGAAGATGGCACCGATGGACCACTGGTCACTTCTCCAATCAAAAAAGGTTCCGGTGGCTTGTTCGGGTGAAGAGAATGAGAATAGGTTTGTCTTGCTGTGTGTTCTCAAACCGATGATGCATACTCTTCCATCCACACCAAGTAAAATGTGGTCCCAATTTAGTCTTCCGTGCATCAGTGAAGGGGTTTGTTGCTGGAGATGCGTATATGCCAGCAAGATTTCCGACACGATGTCATAAATGGTGTCCTGTGGTAAGAGTGTCTTCGATTGGTGAATCATGACTAGGACTTCGCGAAGAGAGGCGCCGTGAATCCATTCTCTGGCATATCCAAATTGTCTTTCATAGAGCTGGATGGCTTCTGGGAATGTAGGGTGGTGTATACTGTTAAGCAATCGGAAATCGTCCTGTAAAGCGAAGCAATTCTCCGGTTGTCTATGCGTATGGTGTAAACAATACACAGCCGCGTCAAATGGAATTCGAGTTCCACCTGCACGGGGAGCAAAAAACACTGCTCGATCTTCAGAGGTGTGGATCCTTTTGTTCAGTTGATAAGGACCTATATGTGTTGGATTCTCTGGCATATGGAGGGAACCATCGGGGACTATTGAGGGGTGAATGGAGGGAATGGATGTGGTTGAAATTACAAGTTGCGTCTATATTCACCACCAATGGTGTAGAGCTGCTGTGTGATTTGACCGAGGCTGGCAACGCGGACAGCCCTCATCAGACTGGCAAAGATGTTGCCGTTCTGCAAGGCTGTTTGTCGTAGATCTTCCAGTGCAGTCTCTGTTTCCGATGCATGTTTGGCCTGAAAGACGTGCAATCTGTCAATCTGGTCTTGCTTTTCAGTAGGGGTTGCTCGGCGCAATTCCACTGTTGGGGGCTCCCAATTGTCATGCGTGGTGTTTGGGTCCAAGAAGGTGTTGATACCAATAATGGGGAGGTCTCCAGAGTGCTTTCTCATTTCGTAATAGAGACTCTCTTCTTGAATCTTGCCACGTTGGTATTGCGTTTCCATCGCTCCAAGAACACCGCCTCGATCATCGATTCGCTCAAACTCTTCCAATACGGCCTCTTCGACCAAATCTGTGAGTTCCTCAACGATGTAGGAGCCTTGAAGGGCATTTTCGTTTTGCAACAGCCCAAATTCCCAGTTGATGATCTTCTGAATCGCCATCGCCCGCCGTACAGATTCTTCTGTCGGAGTGGTGATGGCTTCGTCATAGGCATTGGTGTGGAGAGAGTTGCAGTTGTCATACAGTGCAAGCAGTGCTTGCAACGTCGTCCGAATGTCGTTGAATTGGATTTCACGAGCATGCAATGAACGACCGGATGTCTGAATGTGGTACTTTAGTTTTTGTGAGCGTTCGTTTGCGCTGTAGAGATCCCGCATCGCTACCGACCATATTCTTCGTGCGACACGACCGATAACCGTATATTCAGGGTCCATGCCGTTGGAGAAGAAGAAGGAAAGGTTTGGCGCAAAGGCGTTGATGTCCATTCCTCTAGAGCGATAGTATTCGACCAATGTAAAGCCATTCGCCAATGTGAACGCCAGCTGCGATATGGGGTTGGCGCCAGCTTCTGCGATGTGGTAGCCAGAAATGGAGACGGAGTAATAGTTGCGGACTTTGTTGTTGATGAAGTACTCTTGAATGTCTCCCATCATTTTGAGGGCGAAATCAAGCGAGAAGATACAGGTGTTTTGCGCTTGGTCTTCTTTTAAGATGTCAGCTTGTACAGTTCCTCGAACAACGGCAATGGTCTTGGCTTCGAGATCCGCTGTCTCCTCTGCATTTGGTTCACGTCCTTCACGCTCTCTGAACACATCCATCTGTTGGTCTATGGCGGTGTTCATGTACATCGCCAGTAAAATTGGTGCGGGACCGTTGATGGTCATCGACACCGAGGTAGTCTTCGCACAGAGATCAAATCCTTTGTACAGTAGTTTCATGTCGTCAAGAGTGGCGATGCTGACACCTGACTCACCAACTTTCCCAAAGATGTCCGGACGCAATGCAGGATCTTCACCATATAGGGTTACAGAGTCAAAAGCGGTGGACAGTCGATGGACGGTTTCACCCTTGCACAAGAAGTGAAAGCGATCGTTCGTACGAGCGGGTCCACCTTCACCAGCAAACATACGTTTTGGCTCTTCACCCTTCTTTTTGAGTGGGAACACACCCGCTGTAAATGGAAACTTGCCTGGAACATTTTCTTTTCCCAAGAATCTCAATCGGTCACCGTGTCCTTGAAGCTTGGGAAGGGCAACACGGGCGATTTTACTTTTTGACAACGACTCTACGTACATGGGTTGACGAATCTCTCTGCCGCGAACGGTGTACACATACTCATCTTGTGTGTATTGCTCGACGAGCGCATCCCATCCATTCAATGCTTTCTGGTAATCTGGCTGTAATCCTTCTAGCACTTCGATGGCCTTTTGCTCGAGTGTATCGCGATTGGCTTCGGGCATGACAGCGGCCGCGTCTGTGAGTGCCTGATGTAGATGGGCAATCTTCGCTTGGCTCTCCACCGTTGAGTGGTATGTTCGAAGTGTGCGTACGATGTCACGTAGGTAGTTGTTCCGTTCTGGAGGGATGATGCGTTGCCGAAGGGGAGTGGCTTTGGATTCTGGGATTGGAATTTTAGAGTTGTACTCGACACCGTTGTGTGCTGAGATCTCCGTCAGCAAGTGTCTATAGGCTGCGTTGACACCACCATCGTTAAACTGCGCCGCAATGGTTCCAAAGACGGGGAGAGACTCATCTTCAGCATGCCACAGTTTTCGGTTGCGCTTGACCTGCTTTCGAACATCTCTAAAGGCATCTTCGGCACCACGCCGGTCAAACTTGTTGAGGACAATGATGTCTGCAAAGTCCAGCATGTCAATCTTTTCGAGTTGACTTGGTGCACCAAATTCTGGAGTCATTACGTACATGCACACATCCGAGATGTCAATGATCGCTGAGTTTCCTTGACCAATACCAGAGGTTTCAACAATGATCAGGTCAAAGTCTGCCTGTTTACAAATGTGAATCGCATCTTGGGTTGCATCCGACAGTTCAGCACCGCTTTTACGCGTCGCCAAGGATCGAGCGAAGCATTGTTCAGCACGCAGGCTGTTCATTCGAATCCGGTCTCCCAACAAAGCCCCGCCGGTTCTTCGTCTGGATGGATCAATACTCAAAATAGCGATCTTTTTCTCGGGGAAGTCCGAAGTGAAGCGGCGAATGAGTTCATCTGTAAATGATGACTTTCCGGCTCCACCAGTACCGGTAATCCCGATTACTGGGACAACACGGTCTGTAGATGCTGCAAGTACATGAGAGATATCTTCAGGCTGGTTTTCCGCAAAACTGATGGCCCTTGCCAGGGCGCCGAACTGATATGGATTGTCAGCTGATAGATCTTCTAGGGAAGGGGGATCCACCAAGACAGAGTAGTCCGAAGATTTCAGTAGATCTCCAATCATGCCTTCAAGGCCCATTTTACGCCCATCTTCTGGGGAGTAAATTCGAGTCACACCATAGGCGTGGAGCTTACGAATCTCGTCAGGAACGATCACGCCCCCACCGCCACCAAAGACTTTGATGTGCTCAGCATTGTTCTCTTTTAACAAGTCTACCATGTAGGAAAAGAACTCTACGTGACCACCTTGATACGAAGATATAGCGATCCCTTGAGCATCTTCTTGAATCGCTGTCCGAACGATGTCTCTTACCGATCTATTGTGACCCAAATGAATGACCTCTGCACCACCGTCTTGGATCAACCTTCTCATGATATTGATCGCTGCATCATGGCCATCAAAGAGTGATGCCGCGGTGACAATTCGTACGGGATGTTCAAGCTCAGTAGATTGTACATTCATGAGAGGGCTCCGAGTTTATCGATTGTTGGCGTACGCCTGAACCTTTTTGTAACGCAATGTGGTCATTCAGTCATCAAGATATTCGGGCATTCGCAAGCTGGGTCCAGAAAAACCTAATAATTTTCGATGTGGTTGTATACATTCGAGTTCTGGTTGTGTAGACTGTACCCTGTTGATTCAATTGAATATTTGGCAAACTGATTGTCAAAAATGATCATTATTTGATCGGTTGATCCCATGATCTTCTCTAGAGGTCAATGTCGTACGATATCGGTTTATACGACCGGTATTGACGATTGCGTAAAATTTTACGCATAGAAAACCGATCTTTTTGATCATATAAATTGGTGATTATGTGCAATGACTATGTTATGATCGGTATGAAGATAAACTGATGAATGTTGAGGGACATTTGAGGGAAATCAGTTTATTGAGAAGGTTGCTTTGGGGAAGGCGGCCTTCTTTTTTTGCTAAAAGTTGATGTGCGGTGTCGTATTCTTCGACTTCACTTGTCTAGAAACGTTCGGATACGAGAGTATACCTCACGTTTATATCCTTCGTGCATCCTGTGAATTCACCATCCACTCTCAACTTTGAAACGATGAAGATGGTTGGTCTTTTTAGGATGACTTGGGTGTTGGTTTGATCTGCGTTGGCTGGTTGATTTAGCAGTGGGCTTAGGGCTGAGGCTGTTTTGGGTGAGTGGTTTGTGGTTTGGTGGCTGGTTGATGTAGTCGTTGGGTTCTCCGTAGAATCCGTGTAAGGCAACGGTTTATCATATGTCGATTGTGTACAATGAACCTAGGGTAGGTTTAGCCTTAGTCACGTTGGGTCTAATGCATACAAAAAATGTGATACGATTGTATCAACCAATGTGATGGGCAAGACCTGAACTGTGGCTTGACCAATTGCGACACCAACCTCGATTTGGGTGGAGGTCAGTCAATGGACTTGGTGCTGATACCGAGTGGGGCTGATCCTCAAGGTCGCTACAACATTACGAGTGATTTTTACTTGATGACCACCGAAGTGACACAGGGTATGTTCACAGCATTGATGTCCTACGACCCAACGACGCATTCGACAACCTATGGTGTTGGGAACGATTATCCTGCTTACTATGTGAACTGGCACATGGCAGCAGACTTTGCGAACAAGGTGACCCAGCGACACAACAGTTTGAATGGAACCAGTCTCCAAGAGTGCTACAGTTGCTCAAGTTCCGGTACAACCAATGTGACTTGTACCGAGGCAGTGAATTCCTATCAGTGCAGTGGTTACGTGTTGCCAACAGAGGCAGAGTGGGAATACGCAGCAAGAAGTGGAACCCAATACGACTTTTGGACACCGAATGGTGGTGGTAATGTTTTTCCGAATGACTGTAATGGAATGGGGTTGATATTGGATGGCGTTAACAATCCACTGTTGAGAGACTATGCTTGGTATTGTGGAAATCGCAACAATCAGTATGGTGGTGAGGGCTCAAAAGAAGTGGGTCAAAAGTTACCAAATGGCTTTGGTCTCTATGACATGCATGGAAATATTTGGGAATGGACTCAAGATGGCGATGGCTGCAGTTTTCCACAGGTCAGTATAGACCCGTACTGCAGTACCGTAGGTTCCAATCGCGTCATTCGTGGTGGTGCCTGGACCGACCAAACGAGCTACATGCGGTCGTCGTATCAGCCGTATGCGTACGGTAACCCGACGGGGCGTAACTGGGGTATTGGGTTTCGCTTGGGACTTCACCCATAACCCTTACAGACATCATCAAATTGCCACTCAGTAACAATGAGTCTGGTTAAGTCACGTTGAGTCACATTCAGAAAATGATTACGTTATGGTATCAATCATAGGAGTTTCTATGACAAGAATGCTTATTGTTGGGGTACTGTTATTCAGCACCGCCTGTTCAGAACGATTCTGGAAAGACCCGTCGACGCCTGACGAAACAGACACCGATCTGTTGACCGACACAGGGGATACCGATGTTGCAGATACCGACACCGCTGAAGAAGAGTTGGTCGACCCAGCTGCCGAGGGGCGAGAACAACCGTCCATTCAGTGTGCCGGTGGGGGTTTTGTCGAAGGGACGACGTATTCAGGGGCGATTTGCTTTGCACCCGTCGACGCGGTTGGGGGAGAACTCTCGAACGGTACCACCAGTTCATCTAGAAATTACCAATGG
>CALDQI010000653.1:0-2742 GCA_937911635.1 uncultured Pseudomonadota bacterium
TATCTACATTGGTTTCCCTGGTCTTCGAGATTTTACCAGTGGAATTTACAATCGTGAACGTCCTGAAAATCTGCACTCACAAGGTGTGTGGTACAACAAGGGGGATTGGAACTTCGAAGAATTGGATGTCGAGTTCGGCATTGTGAATGACAATGGTGTATACGCGCATGCCTCTCTTGCTTCAGATTTGAATGGTGATGGTCGTCCAGAAATCATCATCGTTGATGACAGTGGTCGAATCAATCCAATCTACCAGCGTGATGAGGATGGCCGTTACAAAGAAACTTCTGAGTCCATGGGTCTCAAGATGTCTGGTATGAGTATGGGAATGACCACAGGGGACTTCAACAACGATGGCCACCTCGACATCATTGCCAGTAACGTGACCCTTACTGCTGGAGAGCGTCTCTTTAACATGGCTAGCCACGTTGATTTTGAAGACGCACGGTACAGCAGCAATTTTGCCGACCTTCAGCAAAGCTACACTGGAATCTTGCTGTATCAAAATCAAGGAGATGGGACCTTTGTTGATGTTACAGAGCAATCGGAGTTGTCTTGGACTGGTGAAGCAGCATCTGCTGGTGAATGGGTAGACTTCAACCACGATGGTTTACTTGACTACTACTTGCCAAATGGTCTTTGGACCAATGGTGGAGAGCAACTTGACAGTATCTTCTTCCGTTCTGAGTTGGCTGCTCATGCAGATCCTCTTCACACAGGTATTCGTGGGGCTTCTGAGTTCCGTTCGAACGAGCCACAAGGTTTGGAAGACTTGGAAACGCTCAAGCTGGACTTCGAGAATGATGTCCATGGTGGGAGCAATTTTGCGGCTGTGAAAGAAGAAGAACAGGTCAATCCTATCCTTCGTATGTTGCGTCGACACAAAAACCAGTCTGATGAGTACTCATTCTCACTCGGAGGGGATCAGCGCAACCGTTTGTATCGCAACAATGGTGATGGAACCTTTACGGAAGTTGGGTACCTCGAGGGTGCTGACTGTGCAGAAGATGGATACATCGTTGCACCAATGGATATCGACAACAACGGTACTCAAGACCTGGTGCTCAGAAACACTGACCCAGCGATTGGAAACAGCTACGATCCGGTCATCTTGCTTGAAAACACCTCCACAACAAATGCGTTGGAAGTTCTCTTCTCTGGAACTCGTTCACCACTCGGTGCTCGTGTTGTTGCTGAGTTCTCTTCTGCTAGCGGTGACTACACAGTGACTCGTGAAGTCCGTTCTGTAAACGGTGCTGTACAAGCAGAGCCGAATGCTTTCATTGGAATGCCAGAAGGTTCGACTTTGAACAGTCTTAAGGTGCAATGGACCGATGGTACGACTCAAGACTTGGGTCAGCCAGAAGGTAGCAAGTTGGTTGTTCAGGCAAATCGATAAGCATTCGTTTGTCAACCAACAGCAGAACCACACCCATTGGGTGTGGTTCTTTGCTTTTTAACCGTATGGTCTGTTCGGTCGACTACTTATTGAGTAGGAATCTGTGGTGTAGTTCCAATGACTGAAAAGCGGCACGATGTCCCGTTGTAGAATACCATTCCTTTCGTTCAAAACAGTCTTCGAGATTCTTACAAAACGTCACCGGATCTGCCAAGGGTATATCTTCTTCCTTGGCGAACTGTATCACACGTTCACGGTATGCGTCCATTTCCGAAAGGGACCACAATCCTTCAATATCAGGGTGGATAACCACTTGTTGCAGCAGCATCAGTTCAATGTTGTGTTCACGCAATGCCGTTAGGACTCTTGTGTAACTCTCAATCATTTCATCTGGCGTGACACGATTGACTTGCTGAGACTCTGCGAACAATATCAAATGGATTCTGCGAACCAAAGCGCTACTCATAGCGAGGTTGTATACGGTATTGTGAGGGAAGAGTACATTGGCTTCGCGGTGTCGTGAATACAGCGCCTCATTGAATCCAGTATACGAAAGGATCACGACGTCTGGCTTTACCTCGATGACCTCTTCAAGCAAGGTGCGTTCAAAGAAGAGGATGGTCGACCCTTGAACAGAGAGGTTGTAGATTTCGGTGGCGGGTTTTCTCTTCTGTAACGATTCCTCAAGAAGATGGGCATAGATTAAACCATCGGTGACATTTTCACCGTATCCATGTCCGGCTCCTCCGATCACAATCCGTCGCTCATTTAGATCTTGTGGATCCGATTGAGATAAGGGTGGCCAAGACTTGCTATCTCGAAAACCTCTGCTGTTGACGCGAACTTGGTATCCACCGTGAAAGATGCCTCCATCTCGAATCATCTCTTTTCGCAGCTGTTGTTCGTCGTAAAAGAAATAATTGAACAATGTGTCATTGGCTGATCCACTTTCCATTTGTCTGGCGAGTACTTCACCTCCCATCAATATTGCTCCACCAATCACGCTTCCAATCAACAGACGTGTGATCGTACGAGGTAGTTTAGGAATCATTGAGAGTCCTCAATATTGAACTGGCAATTCGGCGATGTCCAAGGGCTGATAGATGGATTTGATGTTCTCCTACAAAAGCTTGTTCGAGAGACAACCCTTTCAGTTCCGTTGTAAATTCAATGATCGGAATGTTTCTCTTTCGAGCCACTTCTCGTGATTTTTCTCGATATTGATTGTAGGTCTCTTGGGTGTAGAGATTTGGATAGTCTTCCAATGGTGTCCAGCCCACCAACAACACATTTTGAGTGACCCCTGCATTGGTCAGGGTTTCAAATATGGTGTCCAGTTGCTG
>CALDQI010000654.1:0-3790 GCA_937911635.1 uncultured Pseudomonadota bacterium
ACACCTGTCAAAGACTCCATCTCAATCGTTTGCAGCAATTTTGGAAACCGTCCATCAATCTTTCGAAGATTCTTTTGCGAAACAAGCCTGTATTCATGAACCAATCCGTATCCGGTAGTGGAGGGTATATGTGGCTTGTCAATACCGCTGATGTTTGGGAGAGTGTTTTGGCACAATCTTTAGTCCATGTAGAACACATAGACAAAAACGCAATATTCACAGCAGGTGAACCCATAACAGGGTCCAAACCATGGGGGAGTCTGGGTGACTCCCCTGAAGCAGATATCGTAGCCATTACAAAAGAGCAACTGTACATCTTCGATGCAAAATATAAAATCAAAGCAGACCGCAGCAATAAGTCCCGTTCTAAAGGAGAAGAGTATCAATTATTCGCGTATAGCTATTTGATCAACCCGAAAGCGTGCATGACAGACAATAAACATCTTGGCTTGGTCTATCCAACCTTTGGCACACCCACAACATCAAACAAGAATCACAAACGCTACAAGGATACTAACGCTACACTGGAATTGTACTACCTACCGTTCCCACACTCAAAAGATGTATACGATAAATTGGCGTGGAGTCAATCTATGGAAACTATTGGTACAATCTGGCAAAGTCTTATACCTACTACCGAAGACCAATCACCAACCAACTCCCAAGAGTCTTCCGAGTCAACCTCGGACTCCACCCCGTCTCCGTCCGATGGTACAGTTTAGACACTGCACCGTCCAAGTACAATCCATCCTGACACCCCAATTCCTCCTTCATCAGCGAAGCCAAATCATAAAAGCGAACTGGCTCATCGGAGATGACAAAGTGCACGACATTCTCCGACACACACACCCCATTGCGGATATGTAGATTGGGTGATTCGGGATTCAGTTTCGGATGGTACTCCCCACCCTGTAACAACAACGGTCCAGATTGGGTGGCAATCCTCCACAAGTTCGAGACATTAAACTCCTCCGTAGACTGAACCACCGCCCCCTGTTCTCCAATCGCGAATACACCGTTTGGCTTCAAGAAAAAGTTCCCCTGCCCATCGTCCATGTTGATTGGATTGAGTACTGTACCATCAATAATCTGTAACCCCACAGGTGAATGATCTGGATGAAACATCCCCGCATTCATCATTAAGATCGGATTGTGACTCTTCGCAACCTTTTGGGCATTTGGCTCGGCAATCAACTCAATCTTGAACTGTTCGAGTGAAATAGAGGCTACCGTAAAAGAAACTCTACGATGCTCAATTTTGCGCACCAACAGCTCCACATCCGAGGCATCCGCCGGTAAGGATTGCACAAATAGGGCCCCTAGACCAAACCATGTGAGAAGCTGTTTTAAGTTCGTCACCTACTGGTCCGCCTGAACCACATTCCCTGATAGACCTAGAGCAGCGGATTTCTTGCCCAACTTCGATAAGTTTTTGGTCCACTCGCTTTCACCATAGGCCATCGAGAAACAGTCCACTCTTCCTGATTTTGCGACAAACACCTTCTCTTCTTCCAAATCGATCAAAAGAGTTGCCCTTCCAAGTCCGGTGGTCTTTGCCGACCATACTACTGTACCCGTTTGACGATTGAGACAAAATACTCGAGCAGCAGATGCTGAAGCAAACACCCATTCTTCTGTGACTGCCAGTGCCACAGAGGAAGACCCACTGCCGGGCAACTCATTGTGCCAAAGAACGTCTCCAGTGTGAATGTCAAGCGCAACGACGCGCCCCTGCAATCCAACAATCAGTGGTTTCTGCATGCCTATTTCTCCCTTATGAGTACAGGATAGCAGGTTTTAAGTGGATTATCAATCGTCAACCGTTATACCGAACCAAGTGCGGCCGAAGGAGCAGTTCTCGGACACGCGCGATGTCTGGATTTCGATTGGAAGAGGCCTCTCCAAGTGCACGCCTCCAATGACGTGCTCCGGGCTGACCGTGGAACAGCTGTAAAATGTGCCGAGTAATCGACATCATGCGTACACCTTTCTTCATTTGTTCTTCAATATAGATGAGCATTTTTTCAGCAACTTCCATCCGAGTGGGAATCTCGTGATTGTCACCCCAAAAGAGTCTGTCGGCATCTACAAATTGCCACGGGTTGTCATAAGCCGCTCGGCCAATCATCACTGCATCGACATGTTCAAGCTGTTCTTGGGCTTGAGCCATCGTTTTGATGCCCCCGTTAATTTCGATATCCAGATGCGG
Source organism: uncultured Pseudomonadota bacterium (assembly GCA_937911635.1). Lineage (GTDB taxonomy): Bacteria > Myxococcota_A > UBA796 > UBA796 > UBA796 > CAJWHX01. Next base: position 2,210 of record CALDQI010000654.1, read on the forward strand.
AAAATCTTCTTTAAGACGATGAACCTCTGGATACCGTAGTGGCGGAACATTTCTATTTTCTTTGGGGGAGAGTCCTTGAAGCCATGCTTTTCGGGCGTGTACACTAAATCGTTGTACACCCACTTGCGAGACCACATCAACAAAGTTCGCCATGTTTTCATACTGATCGATGTCATCGATCCCAATGCGGTGTTTTACAGTCACGGGTATGTCAACCACTTTCATCATCGCTTCACAGCCCCTTGCAACCACCTCAGGCTGGGCCATCAAGCACGCACCAAAGTTCCCCGACTGCACTCGTGAACTGGGACACCCCACGTTCATATTGACTTCATCGTAGCCCAAGTCTTCAGCCAGTTTGGCACAGTCCGCTAGAAGTGTTGGATCGTCGCCACCGATCTGGAGCGACACTGGATGTTCTACCGCATCATACCCAAGGAGCCTCTCTCGATCCCCATGCACGATAGACTGACAGGTCACCATTTCTGTATACAGGAGCGTATGCTTTGTAATCAAACGCATAAAGTACCGATAGTGCCTATCGGTTCTATCGAGCATCGGTGCAACACTGAGGGGTGGAACGGACATTAGTGTCTCCAATTTTAGCCGGCGCTGGAATTGGTGTCTTCCGTTCCCCCTTCTGTTAATCGTAGAGGTGCTGAATCACCTGATTCCATCGGATCTTCTAACCGGTCACAGAGTTTTTGCAACGTAAGATTGCTGGCATGCTCAGACCAACTCTCCTCCGTTTGCTCTAAGAAGTCCTGTATCTGATCCGTTTCTTGAGCAGATTCCATCTGACTCACTTCACCATACAATCCTATCCCTTTAAGCGACTCCCCCTGCTCTAATTTCAATGCATTCAAAACATCACGCAACCGAACCACCTCAATAGACTTTGCGAGGACCAGATCATCATTGTGCGAACGAACAACCAAGTTGGCGCACTCTAAATGCTCGATCACCAAATCCACCACCACTCGTTCTTCTGAGATATGCTCCGTGAAGTCTGCAATGCTCAAACAGGTATCATATTCCTTGTATCGATGTCCGAGAGCCACCATCAATCGGACTGCTAATAGCTCTTGGTATCGAAAACTAACACTTTCTCCAATGATGGCCCGTCGATGTTGCTCACTCATCTGTTGCCCGGCTGCAAAGGTTGCACCAATTATCACGGCCCACCAGCCACCATACACCCACAGCATCAGTACCGGAAACGCTGCAAAACCTGCATAAATCGCGTTGTACCCTGCCACGCCAACTTGAAATGCGAGAAGCGAATGATGAATTATAAACCATACGGTTCCACCGACAATTCCCCCTCTCCAAGCCACTGAAAATTTGACACGGGTATTGGGTAGGAGAAAATACAACATTCCAAAACCCGCCCACAGGAAACCAAGGACCAAGAGTTTCAGGCCTACAGAAGACCAAACACCAAGCATCGACTGAATTGAGTCAGTCCAGTGGGAGGTCGTCCCTGCTATCAACAGGACGATGGGGATTAAAATGGAGACCGATAAATAATCTGCAACTTTACGCATGAGAGTCCGAGGCCGACGCACACCCCAAAGATCA
>CALDQI010000655.1:0-12859 GCA_937911635.1 uncultured Pseudomonadota bacterium
CCGTCTTGGTCGTAATCATCAACGCCATCACAGTTTGAATCAATCCCGTCATACCAAGTGTCAGTTGCTCCGGTGTAAACAGAAGCATCTGTATCGTCGCAATCTTCGACGATGATCTGGGAATAGATTGTACTCCCGTCTGAGTATACGGTGCCATTGACATCAAGTCCACTGGACATACCTGTTCCAGTCATCACGGTGATCATCGATCCAGAGCTGTCTGTGTAGTGCGCAGTGAATGAGGTTTCGCTCAGATAAGAGCCTTCAGAGAATACGTAATCGACGGAGGAGGCGAGTAAACTTGGGCAATATTCAATAGAATCAGAGTATCCATCGGCGATAGTAATACTCTCCATCAGTGTAGAGCCTTCATAGACTTCGATGCTGTTTCCATTCCAACCGTCTCCATAAGAGTCTGTTAGATCAAATGTGATGCATGAAAGTGCCAAGCCAAATCCATCACCATCTTGGTCATAGTCGTTGGCGCCGTCACAGTTCTGATCGATGCCGTCGTACCAAATTTCGGTTGCGGTTAGATTCAATGCCGTATCGAGATCGTCACAGTCGGTCCCGCCGTGGTCTATGGATGTAAATCCATCGCCGTCTTGGTCGTAATCGTCGGCACCATCGCAGTTTGAATCGACACCATCGTACCAGTCGTCTAGGGCACCCGGATAGGTCATTGAATCGGTATCATCACAGTCTGTTCCACCAAAACCAGAGGATGTGAACCCATCGCCATCTTGGTCATAGTCATCGTCGCCATTGCAGTTTTGATCGACGCCGTCGTACCAGACCTCTGTCGCTCCAGGATAGGCGTTTGAATCGTCATCATCACAATCCATCCCACCATATTGGGGGTCTATCCACCCGTCCATGTCGGTATCGAGAACGGCCATTGCATTTTCCATATCTGGATAGACTCCGATGGCTCCGCCAGCGCCTTGTGGCATTCCGGTATCCATCAACAATTGTCTCATATCGGATGGGGTCAGAGGGTCATTTCCATTGCTTAGAACATAGTCTTGAAGTGCAATACAGGCAGATGTGATGATGGGACTAGCGCCACTCGTTCCTCCAAACTGATCAGTGTATTCTTGGTTGGGGTCACCGTCAATCTGTGAATAATAGCCATATCCAGTACTGAAAATGGCTTCACCCCATGCATTGACGTTGATTCGAGAACCGTATGTGCTGAAGCTTAGCTTGTCGTGGTTGGCATCCGCACTACTAGCACCAACAACGATGGCTCCACTGTCTCCGTAACTGGCATAGGTTGCATAGGCGGAAGAGTCTAAGTTTTGATCGCCATTTCCACCCGCTGCGACAATGATGACACCCGCATCTGTTCCCGCTCTGGTGACTGTCCATACGTTTGGATCGAGTTCTGCAGGTCCATAGAGATAGGTGCCTGAAATGTAACTGGCCTGTGCTTGCATTTCCAATAAGATGATGTCTCCTTCACCAGACGTATCGATTGCACTCGCTATGGAGTCAACACGTCTACCACCATCTTCATTGGTCCATTCTGGATTGAAGTTAAGTATGGTGTCATACATAAGCCCGGTAACACCATAGCCATTGTTTCCTGCGACGATTTCACCTACAACAGCGGTTCCATGGTCATCCCATCCATACCCAGCAACCCAAGATGGAATCGTTTTATTGGCTTCCATCGTGATGTCTTGATCCATTAAATCTTCATGCGTGTCATTGTAGCCATATTCACAGTCGGTCACCTGTACACTGGTTCCTGTAATCCCGATTGAATACATGTAATCCATGTTAATTCCAGGATCCGAAGCCCCGTACCCTTGCATACTTGTATAATCGGGAGTGGTGGTTCCAATGTCACCAGGTGGAGGTGTTCCAATGGTTTCAATGTATGCGTATTCTACTTCAGGATGATTTTGCAGCTGCTCTCCAATGTTGACCATATCGGCATGATACTCTGCCGGAATATTCACCATCATCATCCCCATGAGATCTGGCTGGGAAATACCGGAAAAGCTACGCGCACGGTTTTCGATTCGAACAATCGTTTCTTCGGGCAGCGAAATCAGCCTCTTGAAAGTAAGATTGTATTGCTTGGATACGTTGATCGTGTCGGAAATGGAGCGATTTGTTTTCGATGTCAGAGCCCCATCTGTATCTGTTCGGACTTGCCAATCATCTCGAAACTTTACCGTGAGACGATAATCGAAGGCTGGGGAATCAATTGTGTCAGGAATACAAAGCGTGTGTTTTGGTAACGGCTTTCGGGCTATCAGTTCTTCTGCAAAGACGTTGGTACAGAAGAACAGCGAAATATTCAAGAAGGACAGCATAGAGGCTCCAATAGAATGGTTTGCGTATCAGTCTAGTATCTTTGAATGATATTGATCGGGCGAAACGATATTTGGGTATAGACAGACGATGTTTTTTATGACACATACAGGCGGATATTTAATGAAAGCACGCAAGTGATTGAAGGATTCGCATCAGTTGGATGAGTCCTACATCATTGTGTGTTACCAACATGTATCCCATTTTAGGGTTGACTTTATTTCAGTGGTATCAAAAATCTATGGCGCAATACGACAGTTTAAAAACCTTGAGTCTCGGTGTATTCAAAACGGTGTCTCACACCATTACGTACGCGGACCACACGTTTGTGGGGGGATATCAGTTTCCGGAACTTCCGATACCGGAAGAGTTGGAGGTGAAAGATGTCCTCGGTGAAGGAGGCATGGGGGTTGTGTATCGTGGTATACAGTCTCACCCTGAAAGAGAAGTTGCGATTAAACGCTTGAAACAGCAAAGTCCGTATATGAGATTGGCGCTGTACCGAGAAGCGATGATTACTGGCGCGTTAAGTCATCCGACGATCATTCCCATTCATACAGTAAACCTACGCGGGCCGCAAGCCCCTGAAGTTGTCATGAAGCGTATTGAGGGAGATACGATTTTAGACCTGATTTCGACGATGAATTTAAATGGCTCCGCCGATGCTCAGATACCCTTGCGCAAGCTGCTGAATGTGTTGCGTCAGGTATGCAATGGTTTAGAATATGCCCACAGCAAAGGTGTTTTTCATCGCGATATAAAACCTGAGAACATCATGGTGGGATCTTTTGGAGAAGTGTACATTTTGGATTGGGGCATTGCTGTTTCAGATTTTGATCTCCCCAAGTTCCCAGATGCCTTGGTTGGAACGCCGTCCTATATTGCTCCCGAGATGATCAGCGGCAGTTCAATAGATGTTGATGCGCGTACGGATGTGTATTTGCTGGGAGCCACTTTGCATCATGTATTGACGGGTACGCCTCGTCATCGCGGTGGTTCAATACAAGAAGTTTTGGAATCTGCAAGGGCTTCTAAGTCCCATGAGTATGACCATTCGGTACCAAAACTTCTTGCAGATCTGGTTAATCAAGCCTGTCATCCGGATCCCGATCAGAGAATTCAGAGTCCTGCAGACTTTCGCCATCGAATCGGGCAATTTTTAGAATATCAACAAGCGTATGGAATTAGCCGCGCTGCAGAAAAGGACTTGAGTACATTACAGAGACTCGTTGAATTAGATGACCCAACCAAGTCTCAACGGTATGCAATACAGCGTCATTATAATAGATGCCGATTTGGGTTTGAACAGGCTCTCGAGATTTGGCCCAATTTTGAGGTGGTCCAATACAATCTTAATCAGGCAAAAATTGCAATGATTGAACATTACTTGGCCCGAAAAAAATTGGATGCGGTATTGCCATTGCTGGATGAAGTAGAGCAAGTGCCGAGACATTTGAGTCAAGAGGTTACAGATTTGCTTACAGAGCAAAGTTCCATCCAATATGAGTTGGAACAATATCGAGAAGATCAGAATCGTAAACAATCCAGTACGTTGTTTCGATCTTCAATGTTGGTTGGGATGTTGGGTAGTTTGGTGGTAATGCTGTATTATCTGTTTCAAATTGAGGAAGTGGATCCCAATACCTTATCTGCGGAGTTGCTATTTTTTCACTCGCTGGTTTTGACTATACCGATCGCTCCAGTGGTTTTCTTTGGTCGCAATCGTTTGTTCGTCAGCTCAAATGCGAGACGAGCCTTGATTGCAATTGCCGGCATTATGCTCGCTCTCATTTTGCATCGGTGGATAGCGATGGAATATCAAGAGTTGCCATCCTCTATCATTGTGACAGATTTTTTTATTGCGGGTCTTGGATTTGCCAACACAGCGCCTTCCATACGGTATGGAAGATTGCTTGGCATCATGTGTTTTGCCATTGGTATCATCAATCATTTATTTCCGATTACCTTTTGGTTTGGAACACTTCTCATGGTCGTCGTCTTGGGACTCTGTATTTATGGGGATTGGCGCCGGAATTGGAATGAACCTGTCCGTAAAACATACTTAGATTGATTCGATACTTTTGATAGAGAGATCGAATCTATTGTTGTGGAACCATCAAATTTACACTAGACTTGATGCACGTCCCAGTGTTCAATGATGGGTTTATAAACGAAAATTTAAGGGTGATGGTATGCGTTTGTTTCCACTTGTATTAACAGTTCTGATTGGACCACTGGCTTGTACAGATGATGTGTCTGAGGATAAAATTGACGACTTGGATACAGCTGAATCCAATGAGGATACTGGTGCGAGTGAAGATACAGACTCCAGTGACACAACAGATACATCCGTAGAAGAAACAGATACTTCGGATACCGACATCGTTGAACCGGAACCAGATCCAGTAGAAGAAGTCTGCAACCGTTGGTTGACAGATCGTGCGGATATGAGTGAAGGGACATGGACAGGCAGTGTGAATACCTGTGATGCTGGTGAGGTCTCTCAAAATGGTATTGATAATGCGCTTCGTCTTGTGAATTTGTTCAGATGGCTGGCAGGTGTGTCTGAGGTGGAGACCAATGAGACATTGAACCAGAAGGCTCAAGATTGCTCTTTGATCATGCATGCCTATGGAGGACTGACTCATTATCCATCGGAAAACATGTCATGCTATTCAGAAGATGGTGCACTTGCAGCGAGTAAGAGTAATCTATCACCGTATGCTGGTGTTTACTCAGTCGATTTATACATGTCTGATCCTGGAAATGAAACAACCCTCGGTCATCGGCGCTGGATTTTATCCAATGGTCTTGGTCCGATTGGTTTGGGAAGTACTTCCGAATTTTCCTGCATGTATGTCATTGGTGGTTCCGGCAGTGATAGTTCGCCGTGGACGGCTTGGCCCCCTCCTGGACCTGTACCGTATGAACTCATGAATTTGGCGTGGGCAACATTGGAGCAAACGGGCTGGAGCATTCAAAGTGACTCGTTCAATTTGGGTAATGCCGCAGTGACGGTAACCTTAGACGACGGAACCGATCTGCCCGTGACGGTAACTGAATTGGGCGCCTATTATGGCAGTCAATTCGCAATCAGCATGGTTCCGAATGGATGGGTGTCTCAGCCAGGTAGAACATACGATGTACATGTTGAGGCAACAGGTGGCGTGATTGATTACACCGTAGAACTGGTTGATTGTACCAGTGTTGAGTAGTTAATCTATTTCTCTGATCAGTTGAACATATCTGTCCATTTTGTCTCTATTGAACAGTCTGGAAGAGCTTCTTTTATGCGATTACGTGTTTCAACAGACAAATCGTCCTCACTGGCATATAAAACTTCCAGATTTGTAAGTGTATAAAATGATTCAGGCAGGTCCATAATATATGTGCCTTCCAAGTTGAGAGACCTAAGGTTCTTGAGTGAACCAAAGGAATCTGGCACTTTTATAGAGTCGTTAAAAGACAGATCTAAAGAATCGAGTTTTGTTAAGCCAGATAAGTCGGGTAGTTTGGTTAAAGGACAATTGCTTGCCAAGTTGAGGTCATAGAGATTGGTTAGATTGCCTAGAGTTTTGGGTAATGATGTAAAACCATTGTTTTGTAAATCTAGGTATCGAAGATTTGGTAACTCTCCTATCCAATCCCCCAACGTACCTTGTTCTGAACAAGTCCATTTGAGGGTCCACAAGTTTTTTAATTTACCCAGCGTGTCAGGAAGTTTCGTTAATTGTGGCACATCAGCATCGGAGTTGATGTGGAGAACCGTAAGATTTATCAGAGAACCTATCTCTGCGGGCAGAGCAGTGAGTTGACTCATGTCAATGATTAATTCCTGCAGGTTTGTTAACTGTGCAATACTGGATGGGACTTCAGCACAGTTCATTTTCCAGTCCAATAGTAAAGATGTCGTGTCTTCAATGATTGTAGGATCATACTTACTAAGAGAGATCATCGACCAAATTTTTAGGTAGCAGTTGTTTTCTATCGGACCAATATGTTCAAGCAAAGAGCGAAAACTTTCTTCATCTGTATACATTGTTTCTGCGAGTTCACATCCTTGTTTGATGAAGGCTATATTGTCTGAGAGCAACAGTTGTTTAACTTTATTGACTGACTCGCTATCTTTAAACATTTGATTCCTCTTTTACTCTTGTCTATTCGAATCGAGACTTTGGCTCTGGTACCTCAGTTTCGCCATTTTCCATTTAAGGCTTCCACAGCAACCCAAAGCATCAAGTAGATTTGTGCAGATTGTTTTGGATTGAGTGGCATCTCTTCTTCCTTTTGCTCTTCTTCTGCACGATCGAAAAGTGCCCATAGGACTTCATCCATTAAGTGTGGCTGGCTGCGATTGACGCCTTTTGCCCGCTCAGAGAACCCGTCACCCGCAGGTAAAATCTGAGATACGAGAGGTTTGATTTTTGCTTCGGCATCACGGATGTCTTGAGTGTTGACTTTGCGCATATCGCCACCACTTTGTTCAAATACACGCATACAAACACTGGCCATGTACATCGCGATTTGACCGGCGAGGGGGTCAACACTAGCGAACTGCTCTTCCAAGTATTTCATCAATCGCTTTTGTCTTTTACTGAGGCGCATCGCTACCGGTTGAAAGGCATCACCCATATCGGCGCAGGCTTCTGAATGTTGGTGAACTTCGTCTCTGGGAATGATGGTAGACATTGGTGGCTCCGAGTGTGGGTGTTCGTTGTACCCCAGTCATTTAACCGATGTCAGTGGTCCGTTCAACCGATTTCGGATTGTGAAAGTCATTGAGAGCGTAGAGGGTATCTGCAACAGGTAGTTGAACTCGCTTCATATCGGGAAGTGAGTGTAGGAAATAAGATCCGTACCATGCTCTGGTAACTCTGTGGTCTAGAATGACCACAGAACCTTTATCCCGTTGAGTACGTATGAGCCGACCGAATCCTTGTCTCAAACGTAGAGCTGCCTGTGGTAAGGAATACTCTTGAAAAGGGTTCCCACCCTGTGCCACGATGCGTTCATGTCTCGCTTGATGAACTGGTTCACTAGGGACTCGGAAAGGGAGTCTAGGAATGATCACCATTTTCAGATCGTCTCCAGGGACACTGACACCCTCCCAAAATGAATCGGCGCCGAAAAGCACTGCGCGAGGTGTGTTTATAAAGGCATGTAGTAGTTGGGTTCGTCCCATCTCTCCTTGCTTAAAAAAGGCATACTTTCCTTCCAGTCTATCGACACATTGGTCGTACAAGGTCTGAACAGCCTTATAACTGGTGCAGAGCACAAATATACCACCGCGGGCAATGTGAATACACTGCTCTAGGAACGGAACAATATTTGTTAAATAGTCGGGGCTATTGGGGTTTGGTAAATCAACGGGTAGAGCAAGCAAAGCCTGTTCTTTATAATCGAAGGGTGTGGGTAAAATGCTGCAGTTTACAGTCAGTGCTTCGTTGGTGACATTGAGGCCTACTTTTCGTTTGTAATGTTCGAATGCTTGATTTACGGTCATCGTCGCAGAGCAAGAAACGAGGGATGGCATTTTCATCAAGAGATGCTCTCGAATTAGTGGGGCTACATCAATTGGAGCCAAGCATAGTTTGGCGGTCTTGGTACGTTCACCCTTTTTACCTCTCAATGTGGTCCGTTCAACCCAACGAACCAGTGTGTCTTCGTTGGTATCTGTCGGAGCGACTTCACATTCAGCGAACTGCTTCAGAAATCCAGAGTGCCCAAGTACACGACGATAGGTCCTTTGTAAATCCATGTTGGGTTGGGGGTGTTGAGAGAGCAGTGTCTCTGGCACTTCACTCAAGATGTCCGAGAGTCTTTGCAGACGATTGCACAATCGAGTGAGTTGATTTTCGGCAACGTCGAGCTGTGGGCGAACCCAATCTTGCCAGACCGGTGTTTGTGTTTCTTGATGTTTAATCCGCTTTGTACTCTCAATTTTGGGGAGTACTTGATCGTGAACCTCTTTGAACCAACTCGAGCAATTGATTTGGATATCCTTCGAGAATAGTGCGATCTCATCTATGGTATCGAAAGCCTTTTGTTTTAATTTGGGTGCCAAGAGGGAGTTCGATCCTAGATAGTAATGAGAGATGGACTCGAGGGCACCGGGGCGTCTTTTGGTGTTGAGTAGAGGAGCAATTCCGTTTTGAATCGATCGAGAAGACAATTGAGAACGCAATAAAGAGGTTGCAGAGTCTTCCAGATGGTGACCCTCATCCAATACCAGTCGGTCAAATTTGGGTAGGATACCATCGCCACCGGTATCGGCTTTGACCAATAGGTCGGCTAGCAATAGATGGTGATTGATGATCAGAAGATTGGCCCTTGCTGCCGTGCGTCGATGCTCATAGTAAAAGCACTTGTCAAAGTGTGGGCATTTTGCTCTCAGGGTTTGTTCTGAATCCGATTGAATCTCGTCCCAGATCTCTCTTTCGATGGGAAAGGGCAAATCAGATCGAGTGCCGTCGGTGGTGTTGTCCATATATTCAGCAACGGCCTTTAGAACGGTATCTTTCGGATTGCGATTGAGCGCTTCACCAAACTTACGGCGACAAATGTAATTGGATCGTCCCTTCATCAATGCATATTTAAAACTCATCCCCGCTCGTTGTAAAATGGGAATATCATCATTCACCAGCTGAGATTGCAAGGTGATGGTGAAGGTTGCGATACTGACCTTGGCATTATTTTTAAGGGACCACATCGTGGATGGGACTAGGTAGGCCAACGATTTACCTGTACCGGTTCCTGCTTCCAATAGAGCAATCTCATTGTTGTTAAATGCATTCGTAACGGCTAGCGCCATGTCGATTTGGCCCGTTCGAGCTTCAAAATTGGGCATGACCCTAGGGAGAGATTGTTCAAAGAATGCTTGAACCTCTGTTGGATCCAGTAATTTGGGGGTTTCCTTGTGCGGTTCGACCACCCAAAAGTCATCATCAACATTGTTGTTGACGATAATGACTCCGACTCCGTCATCCCCGTATCTATTTGCGAGGTACATGTCAGCTTCGGAAGCTCGTAGAACACCGCTTGGATGATTGTGAATGACCACCTGTCCCGGAGTGTATCTAGATAGCAACGCTGGAGTAGAGCCTTCATTGCCTCGACAGTGAATCTCTAAATCATGTACAATGCCGGCTTCATTCACATCTCCAATAGCGAACACTTCTACACCGCCAGCTTCACGAATGGCTTGTCGCATTTTATCAGCGGCGTGTGGGGTGAATCGGAGAGCAGACATGAGCCTCAACAAACAGAAGGGGGTGCTAAAGGAACGGGAAACGAGAGCAACTTCGGACTTGTACCATGGCAATGTATCTTATTTTTGGGCTGAAGAACGCTGTTAATTTCATTTGTTCAGATAATTTTGCCAATTGATCATTGTTTCGGACATAAAAAGTCCGTAAATGTTTGTAAATGGATGAGTTTCATCTATACTGAAGACATACCAATCAATATGGAGCAGCACATGCGTTTTCCTTTGAAGTCTTCAACCATCGCCGAAGCCGTTTATCATCCAGCCAGCTTAATTTTAGAAGTCTGTTTCCACTCTGGGCATGTCTATCGGTATACCGGTGTACCCAAGCATACCGTAGACAATTTTATTGGAGCGGACTCTGTAGGCCGATTTTACAATCGATGGATTAAAGGGAAGTTTCCATCGATGCGTTGGTTTTAACCTCTGGCTCAGTTTCTCGATACATGATGTTGAGATAGTCAGTGACCATGCGGTGTGTGTTGTAAATCGGTGCACATGTGCGGATTGCATCTTTCATCCGACCAGTCCAGTCCGGACGTGATTTAAATGCTGGAACAATTTCTGTCTCCAACAGTGTATACATCGATTCTACATCAAAAGCATCCTGTGCATCCAAGTCGGTCCACTCGTTTCGATCTCCGATTGCCCAACCATTGCGACCGTTGTACGCCTCAGGCCACCATCCGTCTAAGATCGAGAAGTTTAGGTTGCCGTTGAGTGAGGCTTTTTGCCCACTGGTACCACTCGCCTCTCTAGGACGCCTTGGATTGTTGAGCCATACATCACACCCTTGAGTCATCAATCGACCAATGTGTGCATTGTAGTCTGGTAAGAAGATGACACGGTCTGAAAATCGTGGGTCCCGAGCAAACTTCAATACATTTGCAAGGACCTTTTGACCAGGGATGTCTGCAGGGTGGGCTTTCCCTGCAAAGACCAGCTGCACCCCTTGATCAAGAATGGCTTCCAGACGATCTGGATCGTCAAAGATGAGGTCCCCACGCTTGTAGGTTGCAAAACGACGGGCAAATCCGATTGTGAGGTGGTTTGGATTGAGCACGTCACGTCCTAAGATTCGACGACTTTCGTCAACGAGTTTTGTTCGCAGAGTCTTACGCATCTTCCAAAGTTGTTTTTCTGGGATATCACAACTGTCCCAGATGTCACCACTTTCCAATTGCTTGGTCCAATTGGGTTGATACTCATTGAGTAGTGTACACAGTTCTGGTGCCATCCATGCAGTTGGGTGTACTCCATTGGTGATGTGTCCAATGTTGGCTTCTGGTAGGTCTTTGAACATTTCGCGAGATACTTCACCGTGCAGTGCACTTACACCATTGGACTTCCGTGTTCCGTTGAGTCCCAGTACCGTCATACTGAGAGGCAATTCCCAGTTGCTTGGATCTTCACGCCCTTTGTCCATGAATGCACCTTCAGTCAGTCCAACTTGTCGACGATACGCACCTAGGTATTCGTTGACGATGTGCCAGTAAAATGTATCGTGTCCAGCCGGTACAGGTGTATGCGTTGTGAAGACAGCTTGCTTTTGAACTTCTTTCCAAGCATCATCCCATGACAATCCTTGATAATGGTGCTCAATCCACAACTCGAGCAGTGCATAGGCCGCGTGTCCCTCATTCAAATGGTAGACATCACTCTCAATGTCAAGAGCTCGTAGAGCACGGATACCACCGATTCCCAATAGCATCTCTTGACCAATACGAACGCGCTTGTCTCCACCGTACAAACTTTTTGTGAGTTCTTTCATTTCGTCACTGTTTCCGTCAACATCGGTGTCGAGTAAGAGCAGTCGAGCGCCCCCAATCTTGACTTCATGAATCAGTACCTGCATTCGCTGATTTCTAAACGGGGTTGTGATTTGTGTCAATGTTTTCAGTGGCAAATGGCTATTTTTATAGTTGATGTACCCTGCACCTTGTTGACCACCAATGATGAGCTGATTGAAATACCCAAACTTGTACAACAGTCCGATTCCCACAAACGGAAGCTTTAAATCTCCAGCAGATCGGATGTGGTCTCCAGCCAAGATCCCCAATCCACCTGAATAAATTTGGAAAAACTCATGCAGTCCAAACTCCATACAGAAATATGCGATGCGTGGTGCACCTGGATAATCTGGTTTATCTAAAAAATCCTGATATCTGTTCAGTAGAGCATTGGCGCTCGCCACCCACTTCTTTGATGGCGATTTAAGATTGCTTTTCTGATATTCTGACAACAAAGCACAAGGGTTGTGATTCAACTCTTCCCATCGTACAGCGTCTAAAGCCTGAAAGACATCGTTTGCCCATGGATCTCCTGTCCACCAAAGGTCCTGTGACAGTTCATACAGTCGTGTAAAGATAGATGTTTTTGTTGTCATGATTCACTCCCTAATTTAGTGATAAAATGTACAATGGTGATTGCTTTATGGTTTATACATAAATCGGTTTCGTCTTGTGTACGCACAGAACTGCGTATTGACACTATATGCTTAAAATTCCATCAGAAATTTGAATGCGATCTTTTAGCCAAGTTCGGATGTATAACAGTCGAAATGTGATAAAAGGTCCTTTTTGTATTTTTGAGGCCCTATAGATTGAGGCGCAATCCATGACCCAGTACGAAGTGTGCGTCGGTGTATATTTTGCGCATTAATACCTCATCAATTTCTAAAACTGATATCGCTCTTTGTGCCGTATCAGATAATTCTCGAACAGCACTGTCTTTGCCTTTTGTTGGTCGTCGGAACTCAAATCGGAACCGTTTTGCCAGTTCTTCTGCAACCAGTATCGCAGAAGTGTATAAGTTCACTTCATTATTGACGATGGTTTGACCATAATGGGCGACGACTTCTTGAACGTGTTCCGGCATGCCCCACTCATGTAGGGTCATCTTACCGAACACCGTATGCGTTAACTCAAGGGCTTCCCAGAAGGTATGGTTGTCATCATTTTTACTGGTGATTTTTTTTAGACCCACAGCAAATCCAATCCGATGCAACAGTCCTGACATGAAGGCATCCTCACCATCCATGGACGTATATCGGGCAATCACTCGGCAGATCTGTCCGACGATTAGAGAATAGGTACGCAGCTGTTTGTGCTGCGCTTCCCATGAGTCAGAGGTGTAAATCTCTAGATCCAAGTAGGCTTGCATACTTACAGAACGCAGCCCCTCAGGTCCAAGACGGTGGATGACTTGATTCATATTCCGAATTGGGGTATTTCCGGAGTAATATGGGAGTCTACAGATTTCCAGGATGCT
>CALDQI010000656.1:0-2819 GCA_937911635.1 uncultured Pseudomonadota bacterium
ACAGCGAAACCCTCATCAAAATCCTTTTGCACGGCTTGATGGGAGAAATTGAAGTCAAGGGTATCAAGTACAACAATATCATGTCTCCATGGGGAGTCGTACTGAGTGATGAAGAGATCGCGAATGTACTCACGTATGTCCGTTCATCGTGGGGAAACACTGGTGCACCAGTGACGTCTGAAGAGGTCAAAGTGGTACGTGATGCCAATAAAGGACACTCACCATGGCAAGCCTACGAGCTGTAAGTGTCGCTCAATGGATCCATGTACGTTTGCGAGTATGGTACTTTGGTAGAGTCGTTGAATAGATTGAACGTCTGTTAAAACTGTCGTACGATGGTTTGTGTTGTCAAGTATTCTAAGAGTCCTTCGACACCACCCTCGCGCCCAAACCCAGAGTTCTTTACCCCGCCAAATGGTGTGTGGGGCATAGAGATCGCACCGGTATTGACACCGACCATACCACACTCTATTTGACCTGGGAGGACTTCGATTTCAATGGGGTTTTGCGTGAACAGATAGGCGCCCAAGCCATGGTGACTGTTGTTGGCCATTCGGATGGCTTCAGCAGTGTCTTTTGCTGTGGTACAAGCGATGACAGGCCCAAAGAGTTCCTCCCACCAAAGTTCCATATCTGGGGTCACCTTTGTAAGGATGATGGGACTGACGAATCTAGAGGATGTATCCGGAAGAGAACCGTAGATGAGCTGTGCCCCCTTTTGAAGGGCATCAGTTATCAGTCTGTAGAGTTTCTCTACGGCTTTTAACGATATCAGAGGACCGATATCGACCTTTGCGGGACTGTTGTTTGTGAATGCAGATCCCACAGTTAAACGACGGGCTTCCTTGGTGAGCCTGTCCAACACTTCGTCATATCTAGAATTGACGATGATGAATCGGTTGGCGGATATACAGGCCTGACCACTGTTTCTAAACTTACTTCGAAGCATTGCAGCGCAAACGGCGTTTATATTGGCACTTTCTAGTACGACAAACGGTGCATTGCCTCCCAGCTCCAAGGAGATTTTCTGTACGTTCTGTGCTGATTGAGCCATCAACAGTTTTCCAACATGGGTGGACCCAGTAAATGAAATTTTTCGGATGGTGGGAGCCGTACAGAGATATTCGCCTATGCTAGATGCATCTCCGAACATAACTTGTACGATTCCTTTTGGAAATCCAGCCAATTCAATCAGACGCATCAGTGCTATCGCTGAGAAGGGAGTCTCATCGGCAGGTTTACAGAGAAGTCCGCACCCTGCAGCCAATGCTGCAGCACACTTTTTTGCCAACATCGCAAGGGGAAAATTCCATGGAGAGATCGCAGCACAAACACCAATCGGGCGATGATGAACTTCCACTTTTAGTCCTGAGGTGGTTGCGGGGAGGCTTCCTTGAAGACGAACGACACTGTTTGCAAACCATCTGAAAAAACCAATGCTGTAGTTCACTTCACCAAGACTTTCTTCAAAGGGTTTGCC
Organism: uncultured Pseudomonadota bacterium; assembly: GCA_937911635.1. Taxonomy (GTDB): domain Bacteria; phylum Myxococcota_A; class UBA796; order UBA796; family UBA796; genus CAJWHX01. Next base: position 1,481 of record CALDQI010000656.1, read on the forward strand.
ATTTTCTAGACTGATGATGGTTGCTAGCTGTTCACGATTGGTCATCATCAGGTCGGCCAGAGAATGCAATCGTGTCGATCGTTCAAAGATAGACTTCTGTGACCACTCTCTGAATGCTGTACGTGTACGATCATGAAAGAATTCGACGGATTGACGTGATACAACAGGTACAGTGCCCAACAGGTCGTCTGTAGCCGGATTGAGTACACTTATGGTAGCAGAGTCTTCCACCGTACAGTTTTGAGTTGCGTACTGTTGGAGGTTCGATAGTGAGAAGAACTCTGTTGGTGTATGCATGTGGTCTTAAATATCGTAGTCTTCGTTTCCGCCATTCATATCAGTCATGTCTGTGGGTGCTTCTGCAGTCTCCTCATCCAGACTCAACCCTTGACCAGTGGCACTTTCTTCAGTGAAGCCTTCCGTCCATTGTGTCTCGTCATCATTGGACCCTAACCAATCGACCTCTCGACTGTCTTGAATTGCTTCTTCTAGATCCAAAACGATGTCTTCTGCTTCGATTTGGAACCGCTCACAGGCATCTTCTAAGCGCAACAGTTTCGTTTCTTCAGTCAGTTCAATCTCGTACCATTCAAAGATCCGTTCGACATCTGGAAAACGTTTGAGTATGGATTGAATGCGGGCGTTGATAATTTTCATTGTGTGCTCCATAGATTGCTTCTAGTCTGTCTCAAAAACAACCCAAATATTGAGGTCAAAATGTTGAGGGGGTACAATCCATATTTATCGAATGAGAAGAATTGGCAAATTATTTTTTCATTTTTCACACAAATTTATAAAACAATATTGATACAAATCTGGGATGGTATCGTTGTTGTCGATAATATGTTCATGAGGGTGTGATGACGGACAATATGTCAAAAATACGCAGGTTGAGATTGTTGCTGATGATCGGTTGGGTTGTTCTCAGCACAAGGTATTTTTATCCACATATGGGAGATGATTCTTTCATATTTTTTCGATACGCAGATAATTTTGGGCGTGGAAATGGGTTGAAATGGAATTCATCTGACTTGGCTGTTGAAGGCTTTTCGTCTCCGTTGTGGACTTGCTGGTTGGGCATTTGGTCAAAGTGGTTTGATATCGCCATCATCGCTCAAGCGACTGGTTTTGTATGTATAGTCCTTGTTCTTGTTCAGCTGTTTAGGTTTGTAAAGCATGATGTGGTGCTTTGGGGAGTGACCCTGACAACGGGGGTTCATTATTGGGGGACATCTGGCTTAGAGACCCCTTTATACACACTCCTTTTGATCAATGTATTTCCGCTCATACATCCTTCATTGGAGAGAAACAGGATGGGATTGTCATGGTTCTCTTTGGG
>CALDQI010000657.1:0-7087 GCA_937911635.1 uncultured Pseudomonadota bacterium
CCTACACAAGCAAGATATATCGCGATGGTTCGATAAAACAGACCCATTGTCTTGTGGAACATATTGTGTCCTCCATTTGGGAATCGATACAAACTTAGAAACCCTCTATCGAAAGGTCCCCTCGGTAATTGAAACGAGCCCCATATATAATTGAGACGTTATCATTCAATATATCTGATAAACCTATACTGTCTGACTGAACAAATCCATCTCATTCAGTCTGCTGTACCCATCACTCGAATGGCATGCAATCCACCGTGGGGCAACAGCATGATGCAGATGTGAGTCGCGTTAAAGTCAAGGTTGGATTGGGTGTGCATCGCGTCTTGATTCAAGGCAAATGTTGTTTCCAAAGTCCACAGTGCATTCGACTTGGGTACAATCGTGTAAGTCGGAACGGTCGTACGGACTCGATGTTGTTCGGCAAAGAATGATTTCAAATCATCGGTGGTGAACTGACCTCCTTCACTTGAGGTCACATGCCATAGTGGGCAATCTTCTTTTGTCAGCGTGTGATTCTCCGGAAGAGTCGCACTGAAGACCCACGCCGAACGAAGATAGTTGTTCACGTGCCTATAGGTATCAATGACGAGTTCCTTCACAGTGCCCTTTGTGATGGGAAAGACGGCTTGCAACCCCATTGCACTTCTGGATGTTTCCCAGCCCAGCATGTGATTGGTGGAGCGATCTGCTTGGTCACTGAGGGCAAAGTCCGGACCGCCGAAGAAGTCATCTTCTTTGAATACCACCTTGCTGTTCTTCGAGAGCCAAGTCAGTTCTTCTCGTTGCGTTTCTGCTTTAGGGCCATAAGCCCAAATTCGAGTGATGCCACCAGCCTTAAAATGGCACTGAATGCGTGTGACTGGAAAGTCAATGTCCCCAAACCAATGTTCTGCGTCCGGTTGTAAATGCGGTATCGGAACAATACGCTTTTCACCCAGCACATCATCGATCAGTGTGATCATCAGATCACTTCCCGGATTACCAGCAAAAAATCGCGTACTGAGGCACAAGGTTTGCAGGACAGTACGGCGCTCCAACGCCACCATGAAATGCTCACGGTGGTTCGGATCAAAATGATGCACACAGTCTTTGGGATTGGTGGGGTTTTGAACCACGCTGTGACCGCCCATTCGATAGGGTTCTACCCCTTCGTAAATCTTGCCAATGTGGCTAAACGCCGCTTCGTCAAACGCAGGCTCATCTAGAGACACTACGGTGTGCGGGTCTGTGAAGGAACTCTCTGAGTATGACAACAGTGACAGTCGAACCTTGTTTGGTAAATCGTGTGGTTTGTTCGCAAGTACACGTACAGCGAATGATGATTGTTCAGTCATGGATACCCCCTACCCTATTTAGCAATAATGTGGAGTTGTGAAACCAATACACATGGTGGATCTGTGTATCTCAAACATCATCATTTTGGCAACGCTTAAAGAATGAACAACATCCCATTGACGTCTAAAAATTGCGCCGTATAGAATGAAAGCAATTTATAGATCTATAAGTTATGTAAAGTTTTATAAAAAACAATCTCACACTATACATTCAAAATTATGAGATACTATGGGTTGAAAAATCAGTTCAACGTAGGTGCTCATTCATGAATAGAAACATCATCCCCTCCCTACTTTTGATGATATTGATTGGATGTGATTCGAATCAAAAGAAGGACAGTCCACCCTCTCAACAGGACACCTCACCAGCTCAAGATACCGAGTCCTCTGATGATGCTTCTGACACAGGAAATACGGATATAGATACAGACACTGAGGACACTCAAGAACCAGATCCAGAGCCAGAACCTCATGCAGAACTTTTTGATGCGGTTCAAGAAGGTACCTTTAAATACTTTTGGGACTTTGCTCACCCAGACAGCGGAACCATTCGAGAAGGCTACACCCATTGGTGGGATTTATCAGCCGCCGGTGGGACTGGTATGGGATTTATGGCAATCGTTATCGGTGCCGAACGAGGATTTGTTTCTCGTGAAGAAGCCTCTCAACGAACCCTGCAAATGGTCACATTTTTGGAAGAGTCCGTGCCTCGCTTTCACGGTGCCTGGCCCCATTGGTTCAATGGCAGTACTGGAGAAGTCGTACCATTTAGTGAATACGATGATGGAGCAGACTTGGTTGAAACCGCAATTTTGCTACAAGGGTTGTTGGTCAGCAGACAGTACTTCGACCAAGACTCCGCTGAGGAAATCGAAATCCGAACACGGGTCAATCGACTGTGGGAGTCAGTTGAGTGGGATTGGTTTTTAAATGGTGGCAATACTCTGTATTGGCATTGGTCTCCCAATCATCAATGGGCGGTCAACTTGCCTATTCAAGGCTATAACGAGGCTTTGATCACCTACATCTTGGCCATCGCATCCCCTACCAACCCTATTCCTCCAAGTACGTACAATGATGGTTGGGCAGCATGGGGGTATGCCAACGGAACGTTACAGTATGGGCACAGACAATGGGTCGGTAATGCGATGCACACCCCATTATTTCTGACTCACTACACATTTATGACTCTAGACCCTCGAAATCTACGGGACAACTTCTGCAACTACTATGACAACAGTCGCAACATCGCCCTGATTCATCACGATTATGCACTCGAAAATCCAAATGGTTTTCAAGGCTATGGACCCAATGCTTGGGGACTGACAGCCGGTGTCAATCCTTGGGGATACAATGCCCACAGTCCCATGAATGACAATGGTACGATAAACCCTACCGCTGCTATCGGTTCGATTCCATTTACACCCGATAAATCAATCACAGCATTGCAATATTTTTATGGGGAATTGGGGGACTCACTCTGGGGTGAATATGGCTTTGTCGATGCCTTCAATTTGACTGAAGACCCTGATTGGTACTCCGATACTTGGTTGGCGATTGATCAAGGTCCCATATTGGTCATGATTGAAAATTACAGAACTGGTTTGATCTGGGATTTGTTTATGAGCAGCCCAGAGATTCAAGCTGGTTTGGAACAAATGGAATGGTCTAGAGAGGAAGATGCAGGTTTAAACGTTTCGTACTTCGAAGGGGAATGGGACATACTGCCTGATTTTGCAACCCTCACTCCAGTATTTCAGGATGTCGTCAGCGTACCAACTCACGCAATTCGAAATCGAGATGATCACTATGGACTACAGTTTACTGGTACCATCCAGATTGTTGAGAGTGGAGACTACACCTTCTATTTGAGTTCAGATGATGGTAGTCGATTGGTCTTGGACGGACAGGAACTGATTACCAATGATGGTCTTCACGGTGTCGTCGAAATCACAGCAAATGTGACACTTTCTACGGGAGAGTATCCGATACAAATCGACTACTTCGAAGCCATCGGAGGACAGTACTTGTCTCTAGAGTACGAGGGTCCCAATATAGAGAGACAGACGGTACCTGTCAGTCGATTTTCACGGTGAGACAGACGTGCCTGCACCTCGGAGCACAACGAAGTCAAGACCACATCTACTATGACCAATCACGCCAATTATCCGAGACTGTTCGATTAGCCACCATAGTTGAACCAAATGTCGCTTTGCAGCTCGCCGATCAACTCAATGGTCGCATAATTTCCGTTTTCAGAGACAAACCAAAAGTTCTCGACGGACAATCTGACAAAGGGAGCGCAATCTTCACAATCTAGAAATTCTGGACCATAACTAAATACAGCCACATCGTTTGCAGACAGGCCGGCGGGAACCTCTGAAGGATCGATTGGAGTGAAGACATCCGCTATTTCTTCATCCTCAAAGGCATCCGTACAATAATTGACGCCTACATTTGTGCCAACGTGCAGTTCAACAGACAGGTTTTCATTGTTGAACCCATTCTCCCAGTATCCACCTCCAGGTACATCGTAGCCATCAACTTCATGAAGCACCAGAGCCTGTGTATAATCATCATTGTGGGCGATCATAAAGAGATCTCCGAGGCTAGTATCTGTGGCACAGGAATACATGTTGTTCATTTCATCGATGACGGTGACCTCTGTCATTTGTGACTCAATGTTGTCTGTATTCAGGGCGTAGTCACTGATGGTGCAGACAGATCCGCAGACAGTATCTTCATAGGCTTCGACCAAAGACGGCAACACCTCGGTATTGTTGATTTCAAATACGACATTCTCTAGCATCCAGCTATGCGCAGCATAGAGATGTACGCCATTCTGATCCGCCCTCAGTTCCACCTCACTCATCGTAGAATACGCTTCGGTCACTTCGCCATTGAACACAGTCTCCAGAGTCTCTGTTTCTCCACCCATATTTTGAAACGATACGCGTAGAGAATAGCCTTCTAATGATTTGGAAAATGTATAGAGATACTGTTCACTGCAAATGGCATCGCACATTGGCTCACCTGGTGACTGTATTTTTTCGACGATAGAGCAACCTAAAAGAGAAATAAAGAAAAGCATGAGACACCTTGAGTATGTTGTTGATTCTATTCGATTAATGACAATGCAAAGTTTATACCAAATACAGTACTGTTACTGTGTCTCGATGGTAATGTCTCGACAACACAAACAATTCTCTAGAGACTACCCTATAATGCTAATAAACAATCTATACCATCGAAGAAATATCTGGAGTGTTAATGTCTATTCGATTTCGTAATTTTCTTATTCCTCTTGTGTTTTGTACTAATATTGGCTGTACAACACCCAAAGATACAGCCTCAGTTCGTGGATTTGATTTAGAGGAATCCATCTCGTTGGATGTTCAAAATTTAGATTCAGAGCGTTCGGTGATGGTCTTGGAGTGGTCTTTCGATTTCTCTACAGATCTGATGATATCAAAAACTATGAGCCTAGACTTCTCTGGATCTTCAGTTCTGAGTAACGGTACTCTTCTCGTATATGGCGCGGAAACACCTTGGACAGACAACCTCCCCACATCCGATGATCCTATGTTCACGGAGCCCATCAATATAGGCGAAGATGTATCTATCGATCTAAGAAACTTTGACTACGAGCAAACGTCCATCTATACAGCCTATGAAATAACAAATGGCGCTACTATATCTGGAGAGGCTACTGCTACACTCAATGTTACTCATAACACTGGTGATCCAGAAGAATTTGGAGAATTGGCATTCACAATTGACGTACTGTAATAATCCACCACTCCCATCCTTGAACCAATCTTCTAGACACACGGTGGATACACATGTCTTCTGTATTGATACTTTATTTATCGATGTTACAAACTGAGGCGGTGACACCTCGACTGGATTTCTCTCAGCGCTACTTTGCCATCGGCAATGGCAATTGGTATCGTGGTGAAGACAATTCGACCGCCAACCTTGCATGGGGAGAATCTTATGTGATGGCGGGTTTGGCTTCGATGGCTCGTGCTACCAGAAGTCCCTTTTGGCTGGATCAATTGGCATGGCATGTCGATGCAGTACTGGCATCGCGCGATAATCAACTGGGCGTTAGTGACTATCGTGGAGTTAGTGGCGATTGCTGGCAGAACCTCAGCTATCAGCCCGCCAGTGAACCCTATTGCTATGTTGCCCACTCAGGGATGCTGACCTACCCCATGGCAGAGTATGTCCGACTGGTTCAAGAATGGGGATATGAAAATGAACTTGCCTATGATGACATTCGATTTGGAGACAAGTCTCAATCCTATCTAGAAGCAGTTCAAGAAGTGGTTTCCTCACATAACGATCAGTGGGATGATGCTGGCTTTTACAGGGCAAGAACAGATGCCAACTTTCTTTCTTATGCTGGTTCTGACTTGCCATTCAATATGTCCAACGCAATGGGAAGAACCTTACTCAATTTATATCGGATTACCAATGATACAGAATATCTAGATAAAGTCACAGCGCTTGCCAACAACTTTCGATCGCAAATAACAGACGGACAATGGAACTACTGGGGCAACGCCTACACATTCCCCGGCGAAGACATTAGTCACGCCGCCATCAATGTAGATTTTGCTGCATTGTGTGCCGAGCAAGGAATTGTGTTCACCGATGCTGACATGAAAGAGATTGCCAACACCTTCATGACAAACGTCTATTTAAATGATTCAACCTTCTCCGATTGGGTCGGCGGAGGCAGTACCAACAACCCCAGTTATATACCACAGCTCGGTCGATGGGTTCGATTGAGCTCATGGCGTACAGGTCTATATACAGCCGTCCGAAACCTATTTGATGAATCCAACTTTGGCAGTGCCTCAGCTCTAGCTGGATATGGATTGCTGGCGGAGTTTGAGCCTCCCCACTGCGAACACTTTTTTTACTCAGTGGACTGGAACGATCCAAACCCAAATAGCAATATGGATTATCGAAATGCCACAGCATATGGAGCCAACATTCTCACAACGCCTATCGATCTACAAAGTGGCTGTATCGTTCCACTAGATCTTCAGTTGGGACAACCCATTCGGTTTCAACAATGGGATGGCAATGACTACCATCGAATCGCTGAATGGACTGCGGGCAACAAGCAACGATTCGCACCCTATGAACCCGAATGGCCATACATTTACTGGTCAGATGGTGTGCTGTTTCAATTTCACGATGACAATTACACTGGAGAATCGATTGCGGTCAAAGAGGCGACAGGGTTCGAACCACCCACATTGACCTCCAATCCACCACTATCTGGAGATATTGACACACCTCTTACCTATCTCGTACAAGCTGAAGGAATCACGCCATTTTGGTGGTCACTATTCGAGTTCCCTACTGGCGCACGAATCAATCATGAAACGGGAGAACTGCTGTGGAAACCTTCCGAAACGGGAGAGTATACATTTACCATTGTGGTCGAAAATGATCACGGCAGTGCTGAGCAACAGTTTGTCTATGAAGTCACAGTAGAAGATTCACCAGAAGATACAGGGGCTTCGAACCCTACTGATACAGGTAACATAGAATACACCAATGATACTGCTGAGTCTTCCGACTCAGATGACAGTGAACTTGATGATTCAACGGTTGATGAAGTCGATAAGCGAGGGTGTAGTCATCCTACTCAGCACACAAGTTACCTCATGATACTGATTCTTTTGCTGGTACGGAGACGACCATAACGGAGTCTAAACAAAGAACTGTGG
>CALDQI010000658.1:0-2121 GCA_937911635.1 uncultured Pseudomonadota bacterium
TTGAGTTTGACCTAGTGGGCGGAGTCGTATACCATCTTCGTATACGACAATCTCCTCTGGATAAATAGATTCACCATGGTCATCAAGAAGTGCATGTACTGAGGCAGTGAAGTCCTGTAGTTGGTCTGCTTCAATTGACTTTGATGGTACAAATTCAGACGTACCAAACTCATAAATGGCGAAAGTTTGGCCGTCTTCTAAACCACAGTGCTTGCAAGTCGGATTGTTTTGGTGGATCTCCATGAAGAGTTCGGGTTGCTGGACATGAATGTTTTCAGCGGGTGTCGGAGTCAACAACTCCAATTGCTCGTTTGTCTGTAAATCCCAAACGACCCAACGTTCTATTCGATCTAGATCTGGTAGTTTGTGATCCAATCTCCAGCGATTCATTAGTCGTTGATTGCTGTTCAACATGATTTTTCCAAGTTTGTGAAGCGTTGTTTGTGAATGAGGGAATGAATGTCATCGATTGTGCTATCGTATTGACGACTACGATATGTATTTGTGAGGCTATTATGACACAATCCCCCAATTCCATCAACTTAGAAGCGGTCATCGGATTTTTACTGGAGACGGAGGTGTTCTCTCTGTTGACGTCGACCGAATTATCCGAAGTGACCACGATTCTGGAGTTTCAACGATTTGCCAAGGGAGAAGTTATCTTTTCTGAAGGCGACGTGGGAGATGCGTGGTATGTGTTGTATGAAGGTACCTTGTCTGTGACCAAACACGTTCCCTTTAAGAAGGATAGCAAAGTGGCCATGTTGTCTTCTCCAGCAGTATTCGGGGAGATGGCGATTCTCAGCTCTCTGCCTAGATCTGCAACGATCATTGCACGAGAGAATATTGTTGTGATGCGATTCGCTCGACGCAAATTTGCACGTCTATTGGAAGAAGGAAAATTGGGGGCATACAAACTCGCGTTGGGTATGGGAACAATATTGTCTGATAGACACAGACGGTTGACTGAACAAGTTGCAAGATTGTCTCAGCAGTTAGACGATATCGAGGCCGGACGAGAAGAGGATGAGAATACTGACCTGTTCGACCGAACGGATATGTTTATCATTGAGTGATCAGAATGAACCAGTTGTTTCTGTTTCCAATGATGTTTTCAATGATATTTCCAATGATATTGATGGGTACGTCTGTCGGCGCTGATGAAGGAGTTTCTTTGAGAGTGTCCGCGTTGTCTAAGGATGCCTATGTAGCGCAAACTGACGCCATACATTGCATCGATTGGGTCGAGGATTTTGTCTTGTGTCCATTGACGGTATCCAACAACAACATTGAGTACTCTAAGTTCTCCACCATCAGCAATGAAGTGCTTGAATATAAGATGACAGCAGACACCGCAGCACACGTGACTGCTGCCCGTTATCAGAAGAGCAACGAAAAGGAGACGTCGTACTGGGCGACCGGGATGATGGATGGTTTTGATGCCGCCGGTTGGTTACATCCTCAAAAACTTCAGGAGATTGCAGGCGGTCCCGTATTGGTGGCACAGCCAACACGTGGGATGTTCTGCTTTTGGCTGAAATCCGATGGTGATCTCCATAAAAATATGGCTGTGGGTATCAAAGAGGTGTATAATTCCTCTAAGGAACCAATCTCATCAAAGGTATATTACTGGACTGGTGATAAATGGATGGTGTGGGGAGAAGCTGTTTCATCACAACAAGACCCTCCAACGTCCACATCCACAGACTGAATGGTTTGTTGAGAGTCTCAGGTCACCACCTGTGTTCTGGCGCAACTGAACAACGGAACAACTGAATGAAAGAGGAATGTTGTGATTCAAGATAGAGTACAAAAGGGTTTGAGAAGTCTGGCGAAGCGAATTGCGAAGCGTGTCGGCCGCAACAATCTGTTTGAACAACCGGGAGAGCGTCCATCACAGGAACCCATTTTTGAGGAGCCTTCTGATTCGATGATTCAGTTGATGAAATCCGAACAAATAGAGGAGTGTCTTTTGGAGGCTCGAGTGGTCAATCATTGGGCCACGTGGTGTGAACCTTGTGTGGATGAGTTGGATATTTTATTCTCGATTCAGAGCCACATTGGTCCGGATAAGATGTTGGGCATCAACTGGGATTTGTTCCAAGGTGGTGGGTTTGATGA
>CALDQI010000659.1:0-18285 GCA_937911635.1 uncultured Pseudomonadota bacterium
CCAGACATAATCTGTCAATAGTGGATTGCTCACGCCATCTTGTATTCTCGCTGATCCGTCACAAATAGCACTTGAATAATCTCCACCACCATCGGATGTCCAAAAGTCATACTGGGTTCCACTTCGTGTCGCATACTCCCACTCTACTTCTGTTGGCAACACATATCCACTACACTGGTAGGGATTCACCGACTCTGTACAGGTCACACTGTCACTTCCAGAGTTGGAACAACTATAGCACTCTTGTAGCGATGTTCCATTCACACTGTTGTGTTGTTGAGTCACCATATTCGCAAAATCCGCAGCCATATGCCAACTGACATAATAAGCAGGGTAATCTGCGCCCACACCATATGTTGTTGAATATGTTGTTGGATCGTAAGGCATAAGGGCTGTAAACATCCCCTGTGTCACTTCTGTAGTCATCAAGTAGAAATCATTCGTCAGATCATATCGTCCTTGTGGATCCGAACCAGATGGAATCAATACCATATCAATCGATTGTCCACCGCCCAAATCCAAATTGGCATCGCAGCTGGTCAATCCACAGGTCACAGACGAGACCACCGTTGCCAAATTACTCGCACCGGCTGTTCCACCAAAATTATCGACCGCGGTCGCAGTGCACATTACGACATCACCCACACCGACCAAGCCCGAAATCAAAGTCAAACTTGCACCTGTTCCGAGACTATTTTGACCATCGCTCCACTCATAACTGACCGTTGGGATTTCCCCATCGTCATCTGTTGCACTCGCTGAACAGGTAATGGTCTCATTCAATTCGGGTGATGTGTTCGAGATGGTTGGGATGTCAACAATCGGTGTTCTATTCCCGATGATCACAGTTGAACTGGCACTGTCTGTTGCGCCCTGAGAATCAGTTGCGCTCACCACACATTGAATACTGTCGGTTGGCAAAACATTGAAATTGCTCAGATCCACTGTATCACTGACTGCCATCTGACTGCCATTTCTCTTCCAAACGAAGGTTCCCGTCACCGTTTCATTGGGATCTTCGATGGTCGGAGTACATGTCAAGGTCGCGTCGTTGGTCACCGCACTTGAAGGCGAAATCGAAACATTCGAAACAACTGGGGCGGTGTTTTGTACAACCACATCTACGCTGTCGCTCACCACTTGATTGCTGATATCCATCGTCGTGACTGTGCAAGTAATGATATCCCCCAGATTGGCTTGTGTACCATCTACGACATAGGTATCCACAGAACTGATGACTGCACCATTGGAACTCCATTCGTAAGAGGGAATGAGTGTACCGTCCTCATAATCAGATGCCGTCGCTGCACAGGTTAGAATCGTTCCTACCCGAACGATAGAATTCGGAGTGATCGAGATGCTATCTATACTTGGCATACTATCTACAATTGTGACGGTTTCAGTTTCCATCACCATCGCACCACCATTGTCCATTGCCGTTACATGACAGGCCAGCTCATCCCCAACGTTAAACGATACGTCCAACAAGTTTAGAGTCGCTTCAGCATTCGTAGAAGAATTTGGATAGAGCGTCGTCCCCGTGGTTGCATTTTCGAATAGATAAGTCACCGTAGGATCGACACTGCCGTCCGCATCTGATACCATCGCGGCACAGGTCACTGTATCAAAGGTTCTCGGATTGACTGGAACAATCGAAATATTATTTATCACAGGCGGTTCATTCACCACCGTAAAACTGCCGACTGCCAAATCACTTTCTCCATAGGCATCGCTCACAGTAGCCGTACACGTCACAATATCACTTGGATTCACGACAATTGAAGACAAGGTAAAGGTATTTCCTGCACCTGCTGAAAATCCGTTGACACTCCAAGCGTAGGTCGCAGTCAGATTCTCACCATCTGGATCGGTAACGACACTCTCGCAAGTCAATGTATCACCCAACTGACCTGTACTTCCAGGAGTAACACTAACCGGACCCAGAACCGGTGCTCGATTATCCAACGTTACAGTAGTGGTCAGCATATCGCTGGCACCCCAGTCATCAGTGGCGATGGCATTGCATGCAATCACATAATTGGGCAACACACCAAGCGTCGATAAATTCAATGTCGATCCTGAATACGTTTGTCCATTGACCGTCCATTGAAAGGTTGGCGAAATGCTTTGATCTAAATCGGAGGCCGTACCTGCACAGGTGAGTACCGTATCATTATAGATGGCCCCATTGGGGGAAATCTGTGCGCTGTTTACGACTGGATCGGTGTTGGAAACAGTAATCGAGGCTTCGGTATAGGGACCATCTTGGTAGCCGTCATTCGGAGTCACTCGCACGGTCCACACTTCGTTCACGTCCAATTCTGCTGCACCAATCGACGTGCTGATAAAACTGGTCAACACACCATCTTCATACCAAGCATAGCTATTGCTGACGTTTTGACCATCCGCATCCGAACTGAGAGCGCTGATAGACAAACTGGTATTGGTATAGACAGGATCAGGAGAAAATGAAATGCTGTCTACAGCCGGAAGCGTATTCACACGAATAGTGGTTATATCATCGGCAAACAAGCCTGCTGAATCAATAGCAGAGACAGAAATCGAATGCACCCCAGCACTCAAGGCGCTGGATGAAAACTGTGCTATCCCTTGTGAATTGGCTGTACCAGTGTACAATTCGCCATCCAAGTCACTGCTCCAAACGACTTCGATATCACTGGGCTGATCTTCACCATCCCATACGCTGGCTCGAAAGGTGACAATCTCCGACAATTCAAATAGTTCTCCGGCCTGGGGTTCATCAATGCTTGCTGTCGGTGCTGTCCCAATTAATATCAACATCCCTGTTGTACAAGTAGCTCCTATGTCATCCGTAGCGGATAGAGTCATCGTATGTGTACCAGGTGACAGAGCGTTTGTCGCAAAAGAGAATGTACCATCGGAAAATGGAGACAACGACTGTACGGGACCATCCAAACTGGATGAGACATCTATCAACAACTGATTGTTTGGTATATCAACATCCACGGTACTGCCTGAGAATACTATCAAATCTCCAAGTAGAAATGTGGCTCCATCGAGGGGCTCGGTAAAAGAGCATGTCGGTACATTATTGTCGCCACCAACTTGAATGACCACCTCTTCGGTACTCACTTTTCCAGTGCTGTCTTCGACCCGAAGTTCTATCGCATGATTGCCTTCTGTCAGGTAGGTATAATCTGAAATCTCTCCATCAGCGTTGATGGTGGTATCGAGTGCGAGTTCTCCATCAACATTTGAGGTCCAGACTGCTATCAACTCTTCGGCCGAGTCCTCATCATCACTCACCAATGCAGAGAACTGAATGAGTTCTGATGCATAGTACGTACCCTCAGGTATCGGAGTTAGCATTTCAATATCTGGTGTACCAGTTGGAAGAACATCGACTTCTATCTCGGTTCTTCGGTCTGCACCTTGTGGATCTCTAACCTCTACCCGTACAACCTCATCGCCTTCTTGAAACACAATCTCACACGTGGATTCTCCGCTGGCATTTGCATTGTACCAATCACACACAATCTCGCCATCAACGTACCAAACGACCTCGAGTTCATCTACGTCGTGGTCTGCATCAGCTACTACCGCTTCAAAAGACTCTACAAAACCATCTCGAACTTCAGCACCGTCCTCGTGAGTGATGATGCTGATGGTGGGGGCTAGATTCCTCACCTTTTCAGGTTCGTTGTCCTTTTTGCAGGCTGTAAGAAGGATGGATCCAATGAATAGAATGCTGGTCATAATGTCCTCAAGGGCTGTTGGCAGTGTAATATTATCACAATGCAAACCATTCTACTGCTGTGTGAAATATCTTATAGATTGACCGGACAAAGAGAACTTGACTCTCTTGAAGCCCTAGGACTATTTTCATACAACAGTGATATACGATTCTAAGAATAACGTGTGTGTATAAATAAGACTCTGATGACACCACATCGTTACGTACCGCTCAATTCTGCTAGTAAAGAGTGCTCATATGCCTACAGAAACGTATAACAAAATCACTTTTAGATACACGGAGTATTTGCTACTCGCCATCTTTATATCTGTGGGGTTGTCTTGGGTGTTACGAACAATAAGCTCTGTAAATTGATCTTGTTGAACGAAACCAACTAATCTATAATCACTTCTACAAACCTCATAAAAATAGGTGTGCTATGCATTGGTTCAGTAAAGCGTTTAAAGAAGGTGTGGAAACACACTGTGTTGGAGCAACGATCGTCTCTGTAGAGGCAAACGGTACAATGGAAGCGGAACAGAATCTCATCCTTGAATTGGACAATGGACTATTTTGTACGTTCAATAGAGGGCAAGGCGGATTGGATGGGGAAACATTTTACGAAGTCCGTATTGGACCAGAACGAGGTAGCACGGCTGGCGACATACTCAACAAATCTACATGGGACCCCTCTGGTTTCACCAATCTGAATAAGTCTATATCCTTTTCCACAAATGAACCTGTGTACAGAGAAGGTATGCAAGGATTGGTCGGGAAAAAAAATTCTACGGCCTTTGCTGAGTAGTCAAATCGGATTGGAGTTTAGCGATGGTGATATCGTACTTGTCACAGAGTTATCAATGGGAATCTTAAGCGCTGGATTCTTGTTAAAAAGAGATGGCGACAATTACACCGCTGTTGGTAAGTGCATCACCAACTTTTGGAGTCAATGTAAGTCTCTGTATCCTGGATTCCTAAACGATCATCTTGTTTCAGGTGATGAAATCTGCTGAGCGGTATTTAGTACCTTGAGTTACTGTGCTTCGTTAAAATCAACATCATCGAAGAACACCGTCCCTTGATCGACAGTGAAATCCGTCTGATGAAACATCAAAACCGCCTGTACTGTTTCGGTCATTGAATTGCATTCCACCCAAGTGGCTAGATTTCGCCAAGACTCGATTTGCGTTTGCGAATTAATAGATTGGGTCACAGCATCGCCTTGAATGGCACCCGCGGCATCCAGACATCGGATGACACCGTACGCGGATGCATTGCCGGTTAATGGATCAACGTTGTGGTGAAGACCCCACGCTCTGAGCCAAAAGATCTTGCCGGCAGGACTCCAATTGGCATCTGCGGAAAACTCCTGATAGACGATGGCTTCACCGGGATTGGAAGGATTGGCTGTTCCTGCACCCCACAGTTTCACCGCACCACCCATGGGTGAATGGGCACCAAAGAACCCACCCGTATCCACACCATCAATGAAGATGTTGCTGTCGTGCTGTTGCCACTCCCAAGTACCGCCGATGTTCATCCAGTCAGTGGGATAGCCACCACTCTCTGAATCCATATTGCCATTCAAGAGACCAACGGGTGTCAGCATCGCATCTGCACCACTGCAGTCTTGATCTATACCGTCTCCAGGGAAATCTGTGGCACCAGGATACACTTGACCATTGGTGTCATCGCAATCGCCATTCTCTTCCGATAGACCGTCACCATCATCATCAATCGCTGGATCACCTGTATTTTGACCGCCGCCAGTGTCATTTTGATTCCCTGGTTCGTTGGGATTTCCAGGCTCATTCGGGTTTCCGGGCTCATTCGGGTTTCCGGGCTCGTTTGGATTCCCAGGTTCGTTTGGGTTGTCTGGTTCATTTGGGTTGTCTGGTTCATTCGGATTGTCTGGCTCATTATCCGAACTGGGTTCTGCCTGAGTCGTCGGATCGTACAAGTCAAAAAAACCCGTGTCCGATTTGTTATCACCACACCCAATCAGCATCATTATATTGAACAACATTACTCCTCCAACTTCTTACCTTATGCTAGCCGATACCATCGTGATATTCAACTCTACATTTATGGAAGCAGTCCCAACCTTTTACACAGAGGAACCCCCATCTCTTTGTAGCGTTGCTCTCGATTGTGGTCACGACTGATCCCCAACACTTCTCCTTGGCTTGCGGATGCTATAATTGTAGCAGAGTGAGAAGCCATGAACACTTGTGCGCCAGTATCTCGTACAATTCCAAGTAGCTGTTTTTGAACTTTTGGATGCAAATAGGTTTCAGGTTCGTCCACAACAATTACATCCCCTTCATTCGCTCTAGAAATGTGTGTCAACAGCTGACACCAAATCTGAAAGCCAAATCCAAACCAATACAATTCACGATACCTTCTAAACTCAGTACCGTACATATCGAGCACAGGCCCTTTCAACGTCATTCTCATGACAGGAGGCTCAACCTCCATCCCATCCCAAGTTCGGGAAATCAAATCAGAAAACGCTCGAAATGTGTCTGTATTTCTGTGCCAATAATTTCGAAAGTGTCTCGAGGCACGATGCGTACCGACACCTCTTTTCAAAGTGGCATCTTGGACCAACGGTTCCTGATCTTCAAGGGGTCCAAGTACCGGTACCTGAATGAGTTGAAATGGAAAGTTTGCCCTAAAAGCAGATGGACTTTTGGGGGCCACCATTCCTTGTACAAAGAATATAAATCCAGAACCAATGGGAAAATATAGGGTAAAAATCGCATCGTTGTCCAAAATGAAGTCAACAGTGGTCTCAACGTGCTCTAGATCAGTATGGATATTTTCCAGAGAAATTGGCAGATTCTCAGTGGGAACCACATACCCATGTCGGCTACCTAGATGTGTGGCCACAACGGACGGTGCCCTACGCCGAGCATAACTCATAGCCGCATCCAATAAGCGAAAAGCACTTAAGAATGTAGACTTTCCGGCATTGTTTTGCCCTGTAAGAACATTGATCGTACGAGTTTGAGCCTTTAACCTTCTCAAGGCTTTGTATCGAGAGAACTGTACTTCTGTAATCTGCATTCCAGCACCATCTACAAATTAAGACGAACAAGAGAGTGCCGAACACCCTGCGCGATTTCGAGCCCAATCTGGCATCCGACCAGCCCATTCGTCACATTCTGGATGTTCATCAAACGGCGCTCTAAGAACATCATGCAGTCGTTCAAGCACCACTGTACTTCCAGCTTCAATATCATCAATGACCAGCTGTGCCAGATAGTTTCGAAAGATGAACTTGGGATTGGTTGCTCTCATCCCAGATAGACGCTCCCCATCTTGTTGACCATCTTCATCGATCACTCGCGTGTAAGACGTCAACCATTCCGACCATCGCTGGTGCATCGAATCATTCCAATCATCGTATTGATAAAAGGCTTCACGAATAATAGTGGTATGACTGTTGTATGAGACGACTGTATTCAAGGTCTCTCTAGACGCATTACTCAATGTTCGAAACAAGATGGTAAAGTCTGTTTCGGTGTGTTCCATCAATTCATAAAGCCGATTCACTACTGCATTTTTAGATGGTGTGGTTGGCAACAACAAACCCAGCTTCTGATATCGAATACTCGTATAATACTCTTGAAACGTGGTCCGAAAAGCATCGAGTCCTTCTTGCAACGGTTCAGCCTCACCAACAAGTGGATACAAAGCCTCGGCAAGCTTCATGAGGTTCCAAGCCCCAACATTGGGTTGACTGCCAAAAGCGTACCGACGACGATTGTTATCAGATGTATTGGGTGTCCATCCAGAATCAACGATGTCAAGCCATCCATAAGGACCGTAATCAATAGTGAGTCCAAGTAAAGACATGTTGTCCGTGTTCATCACGCCATGAACAAAGCCAACACTCATCCACTGAGCGATGAGCCTCGCGGTCTTTTCCGAAACCTCACGAAACAATTGTACTACGGCCTCTTTTCTGTCAGAATCCCCAGTAAACGATATGTGGGGATAGTAAGTCAGCAGAACAAAATCAACCACCTTGGTAAGGCTCTCCACGTCATTGTACGCAGAGAATATCTCCAGTGACCCAAATCGCAGAAAACTCTCCGCAACACGACACACGATGGCACCAGGCTCGACCTCTGAATTCCCATCGTAAAACATGTCTCGTACTACACCATCTCCTGTGAGGACCAACGAGAGCGCTCTCGTTGTTGGAATACCCAAATGATGCATCGCTTCAGAGCACAAGTACTCACGCACAGAAGATCTCAACACCGCTCGACCATCTCCCATCCTAGAATAGGGAGTGATTCCAGCACCCTTGAGTTGAATCTCCCAATGTTTTCCTTCATACTCAATCTCACCCAAAGCGATCGCTCGACCATCACCGAGTTGGCCAGCCCAATTGCCAAACTGGTGCCCTGCATAGCAATGCGCATAGGTTTCCATTCCACTCAGCGACCCATTGCCAGACAAGAGCTTGAGCCAGTCCTCCCCATTCATGTCATCTTGTGAAACCCCCAATAACTCAGCGACTTCAGCAGAGTACCCCAAGAGCTTTGGATCTGAAACAGGAGTCGGTGTAACCTTCGATAGCATCGACTTCGCCACTTGACGAGTGTAATTACTCTCAATCGGATCATGAGGCATCGACTCAAAATAGCGATTGGTAAAATTGGGCATGACGTCTCCATATATCTTGATCCCTATCCACTGATATCCCAAAAGTATAGCCAAGGCATCCGAATCAGCGTACTCCAACAACCAACTTAGAGTCTAAGGCAAATCGAACGATCATATGCCACCTGAGTCAAAGCATCTGTATTTTACACCAACATACGCATATTTGAATTTTACATATTACAAATCAGACATATTATGTCCGAACAAAACAAACACATTCGTCTATAGACTATACTATATATGTATCCAACAACAGAGGTATCTATGATTCGAAAAAATCAAACACAAAGACGAAGCAGTCGAAGAAAAGCCATTATATCTAGAGGAAGCGTTCTATTTTCCGCGGAAGATAAAGTACTCAAAACGATTCATTTACGTCACGGGCTGTCTTTGATAGACACTGAACAAAAAACCACGTTGAAAAATGGGTCGACCATTTTAAACAGCTGGTCGACAGAAGACTGGAACTTATTGGGTGTCGACAGCAAAGAACGCATTGTATTTTTCGAGGCCACAGACTCTTGGTTACTCGCCAAACTCTGTTTAGAAACGGGCTCTTTTCAACCAGATGATGACCCCTTGTTTATTCAGTATGACTTACAATCCGATGACTCTGGAACCTTTGTGTATGATGAACTTTCAACTGAAAAGTTCTATCTGAAGTAAACAATTCGTTGCACTACTTGAACCGTCTAGAGGAGCTGTCTAGATAACCCTCCACTCGAAATCGAGAAGATCATGCTTTTAAATCCCTCGATGCTTCAGAATACCAACTCTATTTCAAGTTTGACAACACTTCGTGAGTGAAACCATTCTATCTCCACCCCCATTATCAAACCAATACACCTCGGAGACTGTATGATTTCACTCACTCTTTTTTCTTTGAACCAGTTAACTGAACTTGACCTAGATAGACTCAGTCTCCATCAGCATCGTTGAAGGTTAGCCAAAGAGACAGTGCCAATAAGATGTCTTCCTGAATGTGTTCTTGTAGAAAAGCCAAGCGAGTCGATAGTTCATCAATACTACTGGGATCTATCAGCATTGATTCTTCCAATGATCCTTGAGCATCTAGTGCATCTACAGCTTCAAGACTCTGAGACAGATATAACGCAAAATCATCATTGATCTGAGTATCCGTTTCTGAAAGAAGATCATCAACCCCCATCCCTGTTGCGCTACCGTAATAGGTTTCTGACACCCCCTCTAGATTGCTCCGAATATCTCGCAAAGAGTTCTTCGAGTATCTAGATTCTAAAAGTTCAGCCTGTACAGCCCCCTGCTCTTCCCCCAATGGTTTTATCAACTTCAGAGCGCGAATATTGGCAAGAGTATGTCCCAATCGATTGACGACCTCTGTTAGAGCCTCTTTGGTACTGATGTAATCTTTATCCATCCCAGCCTCAGTCAAATGAGACAGGTAGTTCCCACCATCTGATACCCATGATTGATGAAGCAACGTCGCATGAACATGCAAATCATACGCCATCGCTTTTAAATAGGAGCAATAGCGTGGACGACTTCTGTCTTGCTCTGTATAAATCAACCATTCAATTCCAGGAAAACCTTTGGTGGCTGCAGGATAATTGAGAATCGTTTCATTGGACAGTGTACCGTCGCCATACAACACTTCTTCCAATGTTTCCACCCGTACAGGCCAAAAATCAATCTGGAAACCCAATCGGTCCGGTTCTTTGTAAGGACCGATGTTCAAGAACTCCATTTTCTTCCACGGAACTCGGGCATCTATCCACGCAGCCTGAACCTCAGTCAGTGAATTGGTCTCAGGTGCCAAACAATAGTCTTGAACAGCAGTGTCCAAGATGCCAGTTTTGGCTGATACTTCAGCATAATTCGAAACAAAAACATCCTCTCCAAGAGACTGAAGAACATCTTTATAGGGATCTTTAGAGGTACAGGCCAACATAAACAAGATCATAACGACTCCACAAATTCGATCACTTGGTCTCTCTCAGACTTTGACAACGCTAAAAAAGCCTTCTGAGCCGATTCGGCTTCACCACCGTGCCACAAAATAGCCTCAGTCAAATTTCGGGCCCGACCATCATGTAGAAATCGAGAGTGATTATTGACCGTTGGAATTAGTCCGACAGACCATAAAGGCGGGGTTCTCCACTCTGCCCCTTCTGCATCAAACGTCGGACGATGGTCGGACAGTCCTTCACCCATATCGTGTAAAAGTAAATCTGTATAGGGAAAGATTTTCTGATTGCTAAGCTCTGGAAAATCCGGATGATCACCCGTTGTATGACTGGGTGTATGACAGGAGGCACACCCCATTTCTAAGAAGAGCCTCTTGCCTTCTAAGACCGACTTAGAGTCCCAATTGTGCCTCATGGGAACAGCAAGCAACGACGTATACAATACCACCTTATCAAACAGTTCTTGATTGATTTCAGGCTCTCCGCCCGGTGGTTCTTCAATGCATTCGGACTGTGTGGCTGCACAATTGTTGTCGGGGAATAGTGGAGAAGTAATACCCACATCATGTAGGAATGCACCCCCAACTTGAGTTTTGACCGACGGCATCTCAGATTTCCATCCAAAACGACCTATCGAGTGTGTATCATGCTCTACATCCCATACCCAATTTATCTTACCGGAAATACCATCACCATCGGCATCATTTGGATCGGATAACTCTTCGATTCGACTGTCAGTAATAGCCTCTAAAAGCCCCATGCCGATTACAACTGGTGCCACACGAGGAGAAAGAAGCAAATCATCCGTTTGACCATACTGTGCAGACTGTAACTCATAGGTTGGTTTGACAAGGCGGAACGCTTCGCCATCATCATAAAAACCTAGAATCTCTTCGTAATGAACAACGGGATTTGCTTCAGGAGGAACATCCAATATGGAAAAAGATTGAATCTGCACACCATATTGAACAGAAGGAAGAGGAGAACCATCATCTTGTGCGCCAGGAATACTGGCTCTCAGTAACAATCCAAGAAATGACCCTCCATCTTCTGGAGGCGCGCCCCTACCATCTTTGAAATGACAGGAAGCACATGATCGCGCATTAAAAAGTGGGCCCAAGCCGTCGCGATGTTGGGTTGAAGCCGGAGCTTCAACCCATGCTTGGTTGAAAAAGGAATTGCCTGTATAGAAACTTGGTTCATTTTCTATGAGAATGTTTTCGGCTGGCCGTATAAACGCATTGCTACCAAACATCAGAGTATTGGTTGTTTCTCCGCCAGGAAGCCATTCTCCATCCTCGATAAATCGAGACTGACAGGCAATCAAAAGGAACAGCATTCCTTATTCGGCTACAGGTACTGCCAAGCCAAAGGCGCGGAATGCTTCTTCTAAACTTTGCTCTACTGTTCTGAGGTTGGTGATCAATGTTTGAACACGCTCACGACCCTCAGTATTGTCCATTGCAATTTCGTTATCGAATGGTACAACCAAAGCATTTCCAGCATCCAAGGCAGCTTGAATTTCTGTGTCAATACGCTCAGCCAAGTCTGCATCTACTTCAGCAACGATATCTTTGATACCAGGACCTGAAACAGACCCGTAGTTACCAAGATAGATGTTCTGAACACCTTGTACATCTTGAATCATGTCTCGATGAGTATTGTCAGAGAAGCAAGAGTGCTCGTCTTCTTGATCACCCGAATCGAGTGCTGTTTGAAGTCGTTCACCACCAGTCTCAAAACCAGTCAAAATGATCATACCTGTCATGATCATACGAAGCTGCTCTTCGCTATCCATGGCAAGGAACTCTGAACGATAGTTTTCTGAATCTGCAGCCCAAGCCCCTTCGACTTCTTGAAGATGCTCAATCATCAAACTTGAAACGGTTTCAAGATACAATGCACGACGATCTTGATTTGCAGCAGTTCCAGAACCGTCTGTAACGAAATCAGTAAATGCTCTAGTTCCAGCAGAATCGGCTGAAAGGTCTTGTCCCCATAGTAAAAATTCGATGGCGTGGAAACCAGTCGCGATGTTTTCTTCTCCGCCTTGTTCGTTCAAAGACATCAAAGTATCTGCATCAATAGTAACTGACGTATCGTTAATGATACCAGCATCCGCATTGTCAACTGTGTAGTCAATGTATGCTTCATCGAGTGGCCAAGCATTCAACAAACCTTCAACACCGGTATCAGGGTTGTCGATTGGACCATCATAGAATCGGTAAACTTCAGTTTGTAGGTATGGTTCACGTGAATCCAACCAAGCGTCTTGAGCAGTTGCTAAGGCAGCATCAGATGGAGCATCCAAAAAAGCTAGGATGTCTGTATCCAACGTCTGAGCAGCAGTCACAGAGTCAGCGTAAGATGTGTGAACGATCTCTGCGTAGTTTGCAGAAATTTCGGACATGGTTTCAGAAGAAATTTTTTCTGAACATGCAAGTAGTAAAAATAACATTTGTATTTTCCTTTTTGAGAGTGATTATCATTATCAACCGTATAATAGAATTGATAATGATAGTCAATATCAATTGGTGAAATAAGAACCATATCACGCACTTTAAGATGAATTGGCTGAAAATATTCATCACAATGTGATCCAAAGCCGTTCTTTGTGATGAATCTGTAAAGAATTTTCTTTAATTCAGCAGGCTCAAACCGATTGTGTACTCTATATAGACTAGGAGGAGCACTATGTTCTGGTTCGTCACGTGGATGCAATTATCAATCGCCTATGCAACACCCACTACTGGTACTGCAATCGCAACCGCCGCAGAGAAAATTGAGGATCCTTCTATTCAATACATCCCCGACTATGTTCGATTGTCCTATCCAATGGGGGATGTCCCTAAGGATACCGGTGTCTGTACCGATGTGGTTATTCGAACTTATCGAGGTGTTGGGATAGACCTACAACAACTGGTCCACGAAGACATCCTTGCCCATCCGGATCGATACCCCAACATCAAAAAATCCGACACGAATATCGATCACAGACGGGTTCCCAATCTAGGAAAGTTCTTCAAACACAACGGCACCTCTCTGAACGTTACTCAGAATCCTGAGGATTACTTACCAGGAGATATCGTTTGGTGGAAGCTCGGATCACCGACTGGACTCAATCACATCGGAGTCGTCGTTGCGGAGAAGTCCAAAGATGGAACCCCTCTGGTCATCCACAACATTGGAGGTGGACAGGTCATCGAAAACATACTCTTCGATCACCACATTGCTGCACACTATCGATACATTGGAAAGTAGGAACTACTTACTCGCTTAGCCAAATGTATACTTTGCCATCTGAAATTCCATTGTTTGGATCTGGCATATAATACGGAGCGGAGACCGCAAAGTCATTGACGCCATCTCCATTTAAATCTCCCACAGCAGCAGCCCAGCCAAAGCCATCATTGCTTGCCTGTGCAGTGACTTGATAGAGAGAAGCAGCATTGATATTGGTCGTGACTTGACCATCCAAACACAAACCATCCACCACATAAGCCTTCCCTGAATCTCCAGAACTGTAGTCTCCGAGAGCCGTAACCAGCAGATCAGGATATCCATCGTAATTCACATCTCCCATTGTACGCATTTGCTGACCGAGTCCAGCGTAGTTGTAACTAGAAGTAAAGGTACTGTCGGCACCCCCAGCACCATTGATCGTCGTCGCAGATGAATCCCAACCAGAGAAATAAGTGTGAATCGCTCCTCCATCCCCTTTGGCCCCAAAGACCATATCGATGTGACCATCTTGATCGAAATCATCAAAAGCAAGGCTCGAACCAAAAGCTGCACCGGAATTACCCGTCCAAGTCACTGAAGCCTGATTGGCAAGACTAACATTGGTACCAAGTGGGGTCGAGACCAAACTCACCGCACCATCTTGAGCCATGCTTCCATAGTGTACTCCTTGACCAATCAGTAGGTCATTACCGATGCGACGAATATCGCCTACCCCGTCAATCTCGGGAGGAGTAATTTTGAAGATCGTATGATCTTCCATTGAACCCATTTGATTGCTGTCTGCATCTAGTACCCAAATCTTATTGTCCGCATTGCCAGCGGCAGAGCCAAAGAAGGAGTTCTGATTCATGAAATACAATACTTCCTTAACACCATCACCATCGACATCCTCGAGCCAAAATGAAGGCCACTGATTACTCCCTGCTGTATTAAAGAACATCCGTACATCCGCGTCCTGCAAGTCTGTCTGACCAGACAACTTGGAACCGGTGTTGTAAAACGCGTGTACGCCAGCATTCACAGGTTGACTAATGACCGTTCCTTGTCCAGAACCAATGACCAAATCATCTGCACCATCGCCATTGACATCTCCACACTCTACGCGCTGACCCAAAAAGCCATAATTGGCAGCTGAATAAATGTAGGCATCCGCAAAATTTCCTGTTGTATTCATAAACTGGGACCAATCGTCTCCTGGACCATAATAGACCGCTACACGACCTAAACCACCTGCCGCATTTGGAGCTCCAACTGCGAGATCATCAAACCCATCATTGTCCAAGTCACAAATCGTGATGTCCCACCCTGCAAAATCAGAACGCGGCTCTGAATCAATCGGTGACCCAACTATCTGTACTGGTAAATTTCCCGATTGGACCAATTCTCCAGACCCTGGATTGCAAACAGCCGTAGGAACTTCCGCTGTATCGTCCGTATCTGTATCATCTGTATCTGTATCCGTATCATCGGTATCCGTATCATCGGTATCGTCTGTGTCAGCAGTATCCTCATTCGAAGGCTCAGCACTGGGTTCTCCAACACCTTCGCAATCGGGTGAACCTGCACACCCATCGTCATTACAGTCAAACAATCCATCTAGATCATTGTCTGCACCATCAGAGCACTCTCCGGCCTCATCCCCTTCATAAGATTCGGGATTGTCAAACTTTTCACCACATGCCAACAACAATGCAAACCACATTTTGCCTCCAAAACATTTTGTGTTGGTCAAAATATACTCTGTTTGCCAAGATTGTGACATCTAGAACCGAGAAAATATATCTGGAATCTCATTACAGGCGATTACAGATGGTCACAAATTATTTTAATATGTCGGTAGCCATTGATTGTCCCCGCCTAAAATACGGTGGTCATGATCGCCGACATAATGTTTGGGTACCCACTCAACAGCCCGCTTTTCCATACCTTTCATCAGATCCTCAAGTGTCGTCACCGTGTACCGTACAACTGCATCTTCAGGGATGCTTCCACCCACCACCGTTGTCGCATGATATACAACCAGCCTCACATCGGATTCGACATCCATCATCACCCAAGCGCCTTTACTCACCGGTGTATACACTGCATCATCTATTAGGTCTATGGTGACACCGGGTAATTTACCGGTTTCAATAAACGGTCTGATCTGCGCTGCACCATCCGGAATTAGTTCCCATGGGTGCTCCCAGTATTTGTTGTTGCTGCTATCAGCTACCTTTTGGGTGTTCCAAGACTTGACCATCCAATGACGGTCTGAGAATGGCCATGGCAAATCAAAGAAACCGTACCAGTCTGACGACATGTCTGGATTTGTCTTGGTCTTCAATTCTTTTGTAGACGATTGCAACACCGCATGGGAATCTTGACAGGACATCCACAGCTGAGTTTTGGGGATTTCTGAGAGCATGTATCCCATTGCACGCCTTGGTTTATCGGCACCCGCAGAAGAATCAAGAATGGTTACAACCTCTCCCTTCTGCAACTCAGATATCTGGGCTTCTGTCAGATTGGGAATCGTAAAATAAGCGGATTTGTTGAACTGCTCGATATCATTCTGAATTGTAGTCGCAGGAACAGTCGGCAAAGCAACGCTGGTATTCAGCAAGGAAAAAAGTATCATCATCATAGTAACAAAATATCTCTTTCAACTATTCCCTGCCAATTAGGTTCCTGGAAAATACTTGTTAAATACCCATACCATTTAACGATCCTGCTTAAAATGACCCATAAAATTGACACCGTTTATCTTCATGAAGCATATTTCCAGTCAGCATATTTTGAAACTCCTTGGCGGTTAACGTAAGTTGAGACCTTTTACATTGTTTATGTGCAAAAGCCTCACTGGCCGTCAATCGTTGAATTTGCTGAGAATGAATCGGCTGCCAAAGTGGTTTCCCAGGAATGGCTCCCAGTACGTGCTGCTGAACGAGTGTTTTCACGAAAGACCCTAGAGGCTGATCACTATATACAAACAGCAAATTGGATATCTTTCTAGCGGGAGCTGGTCTTGAACGAGGCACAAAGGAGGCTTCCATCTCTGGGTCAAAGAAAAATGCCTCTGGCTTTGGACCCCGTTTGGGCTGATGCCATTTCAAACGATAGTGGCTTTGAATCAACATTGACTGATTCGAAACATTTAATGTTTTGATGAGATCATTGATCGGATTCGAATCATGCGAAGACCGTCTGGAACGAGTGGTTGTCATGTTGAGTACTGTGAGATGTTTCCAAGACATCTTGACTTGAATATCTTGACTCCAAAACTGTTCTTTGGAGTGTACATCCAAAAATAGATTGATGTCTTCTTCCCATAGACAATCATTCATGGGTTCAGATTCGACTTCCAGTCCAAAACTGAGATTGCAGGTGCCCAACCCTTTTTTAAAAATGCTGGTGGAGAAAAATAAATTTTCTTGGCAATCGTGAATCCACTTGTAGAGCCCTTCGCCCAACTTAGAATCTCCCACCACGCAGATTTCCCCAGAGAGATCACGTTTACAAGAATGTGCTCGTTCCGTTTGAAAGCGATGAAGTGACCGCTGTGTAGGGTCTACAAATTTTGATTGGGTATACATGAGGGATCTCCGAACAACAGGCGAATATGACATAGAGCAATTTCTCATACGAAGAGTCTCTATAGATTCGGACGGC
This sequence comes from uncultured Pseudomonadota bacterium, assembly GCA_937911635.1. GTDB lineage: Bacteria > Myxococcota_A > UBA796 > UBA796 > UBA796 > CAJWHX01. Next base: position 17,233 of record CALDQI010000659.1, read on the forward strand.
GAAGATCTCACATGGACTACTTTTTCTGTATCCAGATCAAATGGCTATCGAACAAAGAGCTGTTGAATATTGTATCCAGTACCGTGGTAACAATCCGGTGAGCAGGCTGCCCCTGTCACAATCTCGATATCCAAATTTCCACTGAACTGATTGTTGTATATATGCGGTGCAACATCTAACGTTGTACTGAAACACTGATTGGTTCCGGGACTCGCAGATACTCCTGCACCATTCCAAAAGGCACATTTCATATACGCATTGGAAAAGGCGTCATACGATATACCTACACCATTGATGGCCAATGTTCGCGTCTGCTGACCCTGTAGTGCTGCTGTAAACATCACATCTGTTGCACCGATATCATTTGTCCAATACTGATTGAATCGACCAGTGAAATTGCCGCATGCGTACCCTTTCAAAGCATACAAGTCATTGCCAGACGTAATCCCATTTGTGGGATAACACGACCCAGTTCCCGATAGGTGAACCGCCGAATCAGACATATTTGGATGGGTCGTTCCCAAACTGGATATGTTCATTGGATTCACGAGTGCTGTCCACCCACCACCATCTGTGGTCATGTCACAGTACACATTGTATGCAGTAGTCACACCACCACCTGAAGGATCAATCGTATAGACGTCATAGGGGTGGTCTGCAAGGGAACGTATCAATGGTTGTTTACACGAGTTCGTTGAATCGGTGACCAATGGAATACCGACACACCGGCATTGCTGCGTGGCTTGATTGCATTGACCGATTTGTATGTAGGGGGTATTGGGGTTGTTGCGCAGGGATTTTTGGGCGCATTGTTGAATGGCGTATGGTGTCGGACTCGGGGTAACATTGGCTATTGGAATGATGCGTATCGTTGGGTATTGGTTACCTTTCGCTTGGTAATAGGCTTGCAGATTCGGCTCAATGAATTCAACCACGTAGCCGTTCCCACGTCGGTTTGTGTAGGGTGCAATGAGTGGGGGAGCTTGTCCGGTACCGGTGCCACCTGGGTAGGCATTTATTGGCGGTGTCCGGTTGTCTTGGTTCAGATAGGCC
>CALDQI010000660.1:0-2362 GCA_937911635.1 uncultured Pseudomonadota bacterium
TCAAGCCTTCATCATCTCCGCGACTCAACTACACGGAGGAGACAATGTTCTCTTTGTCGATACTGCAGATCCTGATTTCCGGATTCCACCACCCCCACACGGCAGATTGATTTACCACAAACTCTATCCTGAGCATCTGATGGCATCTTCGGCTATCCCACTGGTGTTTCCACCTGTCGAAATAGATGGTGTTCTCTATGTTGATGGAGGTCTCAGACAAAATGCTCCTTTACACCCTTTGGTACAGGGCAAAATGTCCAAAATATTGGTACTGGGAACCAAAGTCATGAAACCGATGGCCACCAATCCTGCACAAAAGTCCATCTCACTGATAGCCGGTAAAACACTGAATGCACTCACACTCGACCCAGTAGAGAGAGACAACCTCGTCGCCAATCGAATCAATGAGATCATCGACTGGGGGATTGCGACGTATGGACCTGAGTTTGCTGAACGCCTCAAGGCCGACATGGGTCTTGAACACATTGAACTCCTCCATTTGAGACCATCCGTTGATTTGGGTAAACTCGCAGTAGAAGTCTACGATGAAAGCAAAATAGAGGGCAGTAGACAAGTTCGATGGCTCCTCAGCAAGCTATATGATCAAGCCGAAGATTCTGGTGAATCCGATCTACTGTCGCATTTACTGTTTGACACAGGATACACGTCCGCAGCCGAAGACCTCGGATTCTCCGATGCTCAAAAGATGGAATCTGAGCTGCTCGAATTCTTTGACGCAGAGGAATCTTTTGGCGACGAAGAATCCTCGTCATAGTACATCAAAGACAAACCAATCAGTGCTGACGCACCCAATCGATGACACGATTCATATCCTTTGTGCGTCTGGATGTGTTCCACGCCCCCATGATGGTAAACGCAATTCGCCGTCCGTTGCGATCTTGATACACACCCGTAAAGTTTGATCTGGCGGTATTGGTAAATCCTGTTTTGGCAAGAAGAAAATTTACACGGCCAGCAGTCTTGTTTGTGGTCACGTATAGCTTTTTCTCGCCTCCAATCTCTGCAACCCACTGCTTGGCAGACCCAGGAATCGACACCACGGGGTGAAATGCCGCAACGATACTGGCTCGAGTTAAATCACGAGCGGTACTAATATTGCCATCGTAAATCCCAGCCGGATCGACAAACTCAGATTGACTCATCCCCAAATCAAGAGCCGTTTGATTCATATCGTGTGCAAACATGAAGAGTTCTTCATCGGCAATCATTGGAAATGCAAAAGCGGCCCCATTGTCCGAACTTACCAACGCAGCACCCATAAAGTCCCAGCCTGTTGCGCAGGCTCCGACCTTGACTCGAGTAACCGCACCACTGATCCCCGTTCGGATTCTAGAGTCAGTACACACTTCAGCATCCAAATCCACTCCTTTATCTGCCAGTGTCAGAGAAGCCAATACCTTCGTTACAGAGGCGGCGGACCTTCGAGTGTCTGCAGCCTTTTCGTACAATATCTCACCAGAGTCTAAATCGACGATGATGGCGCTTCGTGAATGCAGCTTGGGTCCTCGATCGTACTTTACAGGATTGCCCTCATTCAAAAAACTCATATCCCAATCGAAAGAATCATCGTGAAGGGTCAAGCCAACACTGGGTTCTAAGGCAGAATTGTGCACAATCTGAGTCTCTGGTGCTCCAAACTGAAGGGGTTTTGGCGTGGCGGTTGTGCTGTCCAAAGATCTCGTATGTTTGACCGATGCAACCACACTACCGGATAGATCATCTGTAGATAGAACGGTCTCACTGACTACCGAAGCGGTGGCATCAGACAACACCACTTGACCAATTTTATCTGTTACTTTATTAGCTAATGCAGGAAATGAGAAAAATTTATTGTTTTTCTTATCATACAAAACATATCTACATTTATAAAGAATAGAAGAAGTTCTTAATAAATTTAAATGGAAATTTAAGCCCAAGAAAGAAGCCAAAAATAAATGAGCAAAGGTGGGGGTCAGCCTCTTTTAAAAATGCACTCATATCCTCAACAATACCAGAGAGTCGCTCACTCTGATCTGGCAATTGGTCACCGTGCCCATCTCGGATCATTTCAAGGGAGGACATCGCATCCTCAAGAGACTCATTGAGCACCAGATAATCAAAATTAGGCGCATATTTGAGCTCTTCTAGCCCCTTTAAAAGTCGCCGATAGACTTTATCCAGGTCATCGGTTGCTCGGCCCAAAAGCCTCGATTTAAGAACAGCAAAACTAGGTGGCAGCAAAAAGATCGAAAATGCATCCGAGAAGCGGTCTTTAATCTGTCGGGCTCCATTGATTTCAATGTCGAATAGCAAGTCAATTTCGTGCTCGACCGCATGCTTAACGGTGCCATAGGACGTGCCA
>CALDQI010000661.1:0-3291 GCA_937911635.1 uncultured Pseudomonadota bacterium
CAATCGATCTCCTGGTTCAAGTGACCCAAGGACCCTAGGATCGCTTGGGTATGGATGGATCGTATTGCACAAAAATGTCGATCCCAGTGTATACCAACAATTACTAGAAGTGTTGCAAGCCGACTTGGGTGCTGGGCTCACCATTGAAGATGCCACGATCTGGCGACTGGACGTTCAACGATAATCCCAACCACACAGTACACAGTAGCACCATGTCTCTTATCTCTCCCAAACAACACCCCCTCTACCACCCAGTGATTAAGCTGCCCAATATCATTGAGTTGTATGACTTTAGTAAAGGGTATGATGCGAACAGAACCCTCCAATCTCCTTTTGGTATCGGAAAGTACAACGAGCATCGTCCTGGAATGTATACGGGGGAATTATTCGAAACAGAAGCGAGAACCATCCATATGGGGATCGACATTGGTGCACCAGTTCACACGCCCATTTATGCTTTTGACAACGGTCGCATTTTACACCAAGGATTCAATCCCGAACCTTTTGATTATGGACATGTCATCGTCACTGAACACACAGATGAAATTGGTAATCCGTTTTGGGTTTTGCTGGGTCATTTGTCAAAATCTTCAGTTGGACATCTGGCGACTGGGACACTGTTTAAAAAGGGGGACGTGGTGGCTTGGGTTGGTCCAAAATCGGAAAATGGTGGTTGGAATCCACATCTTCACATTCAACTCTCCATCCTACGACCAGAAACACATGACCTACCCGGTGTTGTTTCACGGCAGGAGCATGAGGATGCATTGCTTCGATATCCAGATCCTCGACGTATATTGGGGGCGATATATTCATGAAAGACACTCTAGGCGACCTGCAACCATCCTTTTGGCAGTGGGCTTTACCCAGTACTGTCGCGCTTCTGTTGGCGCTTCATTTTGGAGTCTGTACACAGGATGATGCGTTCATATCTTTTCGATACGCTGAGAATTGGGCGAACGGACTTGGTTGGGTATTCAATGTCAATGAATACGTTGAAGGCTTCTCCAACCCTTTATGGACAGGTTTATTTGGGCTTGTCTTTTGGATGGGTGGAGACCCTGTACAATGGTCACTGATGATGGGTTACCTGAGCATTGTTTTTCTGGTCTTTGCCACGCACCACTTGTTGCTTACCCTACGAGCTCCGCCGAAATGGATCTGGATTGGAACGACTCTTATCGCAATCGATCCATCCATGATCTTAGAGTCCGTTCAGGGATTGGAGTCTGTATTCTATTCCGGACTGTTGACACTCACCATCTCTCGTGCCATTCAAGAACGAGAAGGTTTCAAGAACCATTCTGTTAGCCTAATCCTGTCAATGATGTTGTGTTTGACACGACCCGAAGCCCCTTTATTTGTTGGGCTATTGTATACGGGACTGTGGACGTTGGATTTCAATTGGAAGCGCAGTCTGATACAACTCGGTTTAATTGGATTGTTTATCGGGTTGTTGACCATTGGCAGAATCCTCTATTTTGGAGACCCTTTACCCAACACCTTTTACGCCAAAGTCGGTGGATGGGCTGGAACCAGAGGACTCCTTTATTGCTGGATGCATTTTAAGCACCATCCAATCTTATGGCTTGGTCTGTTTGCATCGATTCGGTTGTACAAAGAGAAACGGGTTCAATTGCTGCTCTGGATTTTGCTGCCGTATCTGTTCTACATCATCTCGATCGGGGGAGACTTTAAACCCACCAGTCGATTCTTGCTCCCAGCGGGTGGATTATTGGTGGCACTGACCGTTCAAGCCATACGCTCGGTGACTCCTGTCCGTACTACTCCGATGATGATTGGGATTCTGTGCATCAGTCTATTCAGCAGAGCTACACTCATTCCCAAAACCAATCAATGGGCAGAGATTCGTCGCAACAACCTCGTCGCTAGAAAGGTAGTTGGAGATTGGCTAGCTCGATTCACCCCTCCCAACACCGTTCTTGCCATGCACTCTATCGGAGTTGTTCCATTCTATGCTCAAAGACACACCATCGACATGTGGGGACTGACGGATCGAACCATTGCCAAAACCCCTGCATCAAACTTTGGAATCGGAATGGCCGGTCACGAAAAGACCAATCCAACATATGTTTTCTCCAACAATCCAGACATATACTTGCCTGAAGATGGTTTTTTTCAACCAGAAAAAAAGATGCAAACTGTAGAATCAGGCTTCCCGAACAATTTTACCGAACTGTATCGCCCCATCTCCATTCCGATTGAAGGCTCGTGGCTCAATATATGGGTGCACAAAGACTTCAAATTGAAAGGTGGATTTGGAGAATGGAAAAAAGTCCCGACCCAACAATCCAATTGAGATACACTGAACATAGACTCTCGGAGATTTCATGAAACACTTTTGGCTTACAGCACTTAGCATCCTGTTTATGGGCTGCGGTGACCCCAAGTTGAACTATAAGTGCATCTGTACGCAAATCGCATATGGTGCCGGTGACAATGGTACAAACATCGATCGCTCCTTTAGCGAGAATGTATGCGACACCTATGAAAACATTGAGACTTCGTTTGAACAAGGCGGAGGAATTTTTACAGGTTTACAAACCTGTGAACAGGAAATGAGTGCACTCTCAGAAGAATTTGAGTGTGAGTGCGACTGTTTCTATCAATCTGAGTGCTAAGGCTTGCCTTCATTGGTCAACAAACACGCGTTCGGAATCGCTATACTGAGCTCAATCCCACTTTGGTTTCCGGCAGAATGGGGTGCCCACTGGATGTATCCGATCACATTACCGTGGATCGTGTATTGGTCACACGTCCTCATTGGGAAAAACTTACCGAGATGGTATGCATCCTTTCTCCCTTGGATACCTGCAATAGGTATGATCACCTGGCAACGGGCCATTCTGCATCTAGACCTTAAATACTTGGATCCTGCTGAAGGTATCCTTCATCCTCTAAAACTCATGTGGCAAAGTCAACAAAATGGCTGGATCTTATTGCTGGGGGCATCAATTGGCACTTGGTTCATGCACAAACGAATGAGCCTGATCTTACTTTGTGTAGCCTTAGGAAATGGAATCACTGAAATGGCACTGACCACTGTGGTTCAATCACTGCACGCCAAAAAATGGACGCAAGCTAGTCTTTGGCTACTTGGAATCGAGTGTGTTCGATGGCTGCCACTCGTATTTTTTTGGCACAATATAAAGCAGAGACGGAAGAAAACGCCATATTTGCCATCCACAACCATTCTGATGAGTCTGGTCGCACTGTGGATATCTGGACCGTTGGTCAGTCTGCTCATCTGGACTCACCCATCTTCAGAAC
>CALDQI010000662.1:0-2774 GCA_937911635.1 uncultured Pseudomonadota bacterium
CTACTACTACTAAGTTCTGATTCGAGATAACAAACCCCGATTCTATGGATTGGGGTTTTTTTGTGCCATAGATGAACGATCATAGGTGATTGATGCTCAATAATTGATGACCAATGATCAGAGTCCCACTTCTTGATAAATGGTAAGGATAATCATGTTTCTTTGGGCAGTTTGGTTGGTCGGACTATCCTCCCTTCAGTTTGGTTTTGCAAGAACCAATGGCAATCCTAAGTTGGCTCTGGCTGAGCGACTGAATAGGCAAGGTTTGTATCGATTTGCATTGGATAGTTTGAATGATCTGATAGAGAAGGGGTTTGCCGACCCAGATGTCTATGCTTTTCGAGGGTCCGTTCTGGCAGTCCGAGGAGAGTATAGCAATGCCATTGACGATTTTGAATCGGGACTTGAATCTACCCGACTGAATCGTAGAGATGGTGAGTCGCTGGCCTTTGTTCAATTCGTTCTAGGGGATTGTACCGCTACAGAGACATTGAGTACGCTTCGTAGATTTGGCGCTATGCCGAAGGCCGCATCAGTCCGTTTGTTGTCCACCGAGATTGAGATGCATCGGTATTGTGGTGATTATTTTACGGCACATACCACTCAGATCGTGATGGAAACAACGTTTCCACGTGCAGTGAAGACGCATTTGGCAGCCGCTGATTTGGCACTCGATGTGGGAGATGTAGAACAGGCGTGGCGGTCTTTGTTCAACGCTCAAATATATTATCAATACATTGGAAGATTGGATGTTTTGGCGCGTATCGCGCTGGTAGAGGGCCGATACGAAGATGCATTTCAAACGTTGCAGTATATTAAAGCTCAGCGAGTTCCAGATAGAAGTATGATCTTGAAGGGACTCGCAACATTGATGGCAGGCGATCCGAGCGTGTGGTTGTATAAACTGTCGCAACCTCGATGGGTGGACAATGAGAATCCACACCTAATGTACTTGAGATTGTGGGCCCTGAAGGACTTGGGCTTTCATAAAGAGTATCAAGAAGAACTAGAGTGGTTTCAGCTGTTTTGTGACTCCAAATGTACTCAACATGTCAAGCGGAATCTAACCATGGAGTTGCAAAGTACTTTGCCCTTTCAATTGGGTGAAAACTAGAAGTTACTCTTGTGGTGGTGCCTGATGACCACGCTCGATTTGCTGTTTCCGAGCCTTTTGTGCGGCTTCAAAGAGGCGTTTAGCCTCGATTTCATTCCCTTGTTTGGCTGTAATATTGGCTGCCAACAGCAATATAAACGGGCCATTTGGCGCCAATTGCTGAGCGGGTTTCAAAGCGGTTGCCGCTTCTTCGTATTGCCCCAAGTTAAACAAACTCTGTGCACAATTTAAATGTACCCGGACAACGTTTGGGGTTAGCTGACGAATGTGACAGTGCTCTTTTGCCGCATTATTCCAATCTTTGCGTTGCTCATGCAACTTGGCAAGTGTCATCCTTAATTTAGCGTCTTCAAATCGTTGAATCTCTGTTTGATATTCTTCAATCGCGGTTTCAACTTTGCCATTCATCAATGCAATGTGTCCAAGAGACCGATGTACATGTTCCCTTTGGATGTCGTCAGCAAGAGAGGCTTCCAGCATTTCTTGTCCGAGGTCCCATTGTTTATCCCGAATCAGGATGACGCCCAGGATGGCTTGAAGCTGTGTGGAAGGGGTTTGCTCCAACCAAAGGGAACCTTTTTCGATGGCACCTTTGTGGTTTCCAGTATCTGACATCATCCGTAGTAAATTACTCTGGGCACTTTTGTCACTGGGGACGCGCTCCAAGATACCTTCTAAGATGGCGATACCTTCATCAAACCGTTTTAAGTCGGCGAGTTGGTTCGCAAGATTGAGTGCCACCACGACCGAACTGGGGTTGAGGGATAAAGCCTCTTCAAAGGTACGGATCGCAGCCTCTTTTCGTCCTACGACAGAATAGGTTTGACCGAGCATCAGTCGAGCCTCGGCAAGCTGGGGCTCGGTTTGTAAGAGTTGTTCAAATCGCTCAATAATCTCATCCGGCGTTGCTGGCGGATCTTTTCGTTTTGAGTGTACAATGTCATTTAATTCTAAGATTGTGGTCAGTCTATCCTTTGCATCGATGCTCAATAAGGATAAATCTGTTGAATTGCCATTACTGCCCCCCATGTATCCAAGGGCTTCCAATTGTTTCATTACAGATGCATCTGGTGTTTCCAGTGAGAAATTGGGCTCTGAGGAGTACAAAGTGCGTCCCTGTGTATACCAGTCTTCCCAATCTGAAGATACTGTATCGGACCACAGATTTACAGTTTCATTCGGGTCCTTCTGTAAGTTGTACAGGTGGGGGGAGACTGTTGGCATCAGTTTATGGGAACCGTCACTCAATCCAATTTCAGGATGATATCCGAAGCGTTGTTGAACCGTATTGGATTCCATGTATACCGGGTCTGTACGCGTCATTGATATGGCATCGATTCCGTCTATATTGTCCGTTGTAGTCAGTCCAAGCAGTCCTTGAATGGTTGGCATGACATCGACGACAGAAGCCGGTGTCGATAAAGACTTCGTCTCTAATAAAGCTGGGTAAGGCTGGATGATCCAAGGGATGCGCATGGTTTCATCGTATAAAAATAGTCCGTGCGAAGTTTCAGCATGTTGCCCTTCGAAGGCCTCTCCATGATCGGCTATTAAAATCCAGATGGTATTCGGAGCATCTGTCGATATTTTCTGGTACAATCGATCGATTTGATCATCCATGTAGGCAATCTCAGCATCGTATGTATTGTCAATGGTGTCA
>CALDQI010000663.1:0-3116 GCA_937911635.1 uncultured Pseudomonadota bacterium
AAATATGTCGCTCCTCAGAAGATTGAAGGACTCATCAAAACAATCTCACCACTGGTGTCACAAGCACTCGTTCACGGTAACAAACGAAACTTCTGTAGTATGCTTCTTACAATGGACCCTGACGCTTTAGAAGCATGGGCAAATGATGCTGGTTTGAGCGGGAAAAGTTATGAGGAACTCACACAGCATGATGCATTGAAATCATACATCCAAGGTCACATCGATCAACTCAATACACAGCTGATGAAATACGAAACCATCAAAAAGTTTGCGATTTTACCGGCAGACCTCTCCATTGAAACAGGAGAGTTGACACCAAGTCAAAAAATGAAACGTAAAGTTGTAGAAGGAAAGTATTCCGATATACTCGATGGATTTTATGAAGGCGCCTTGCAAAATGTGTAGAATCTAGATACATTTCTGTTCAAAAGGTCAAAGTGCACTATATATCCTATACTTTGACCTTTTTTATTTTATTGGTCACAATACCCTCTCAATTTGTGAACAAAACCCATGAAAGCGCAACGTGTACAGTTGGTATGTATGAGCAGTAGATTACCCGAATTTTATCGAAAGTCTGTTGAAGAACGGAAGAGTCTGGTCCAAGAGAACAGTGATCTGACCAATGAAGATATGACACATTGGTCTGCTGATGCATTAAGCATCGAAACTGCAAGCCTGATGATCGAAAATGTTGTCGGAACGTTTGGGCTCCCTCTTGCGATAGGGGTCAACATGACCATCAATGACCAAGACATCTTGGTACCAATGGTGGTTGAAGAGCCTTCGATATTAGCCGCTGTTTCCAACATGTCTAAATTAATCAGACAGTCGGGTGGTTTCCAAACCAGCAGTACCAACTCAGATATGATTGGTCAAATTCAGATACCCAATGTGGATAATCCGGAACAGGTAATTGGTATTTTACAGGCCAATACGACGAAACTAATATTGGCAGCCAATTCGATTACTCCAAACTTAATCGAACGTGGTGGTGGCGTTCGTAGAATGGAATATCGCATTGTACAGTATGATGAGGAAGGTGAGACTCCTCAAACAATGGTGATTGTCCATTTCATTATGGATTGTGTAGACGCAATGGGTGCGAACATGATCAATACAGTTGCGGAACATCTTGCCCCCACAATAGAGCAACTGACTGGATACGATGTCAATCTTCGTATCTTGAGCAACTTTGCTACAGAACGACTGGCCAAAGCCGTATGCAATATCCCTGTCGATTTGCTTGGCAGTACTCCGACCGAAGGGTTGGCAATCGCCAAAGGAATCGTCGATGCATATCAGTTCGCCTATGCCGATCCATGGAGAGCGGCAACGCACAACAAAGGGATCATGAACGGTATAGACCCTGTTGTCATCGCCACTGGAAATGATTGGAGAGCAATTGAAGCCGGAGCACACGCTTGGGCATCGCGTTCAGGACAATATCGTTCACTCACACAGTGGAGAGTTCGCGAAGGTTGCTTGATTGGAGTATTGGAAATCCCAATGCAAGTTGGCACAGTTGGTGGATGCATACGAAATCATCCACAGGTTCAAACCAACATGAAATTACTTGGAAATCCAAGAGCACAAGAACTCGCGGAGATTATAGTCGCCGTTGGATTGGCACAAAATCTAGGAGCGCTAAATGCTCTGTCGACAGAAGGTATACAGCGTGGTCACATGAAGATGCATGCCAGAAACATTGCTCTACAAGCCGGTGCCACGATGGAAGAAGTACCTCAGGTCGTCGAAATCCTCAGTCGAAAGCACAAGTTTTCCATCAGCGAAGCTACTGCTGCACTGCAAAAAATACGTGAGCCTGCCACTCCATGACTTTTGCCCCCGGAAAGGTCATCTTGACTGGCGAACACGCCGTAGTGTATGGCTATCCAGCGATTGCGATGCCAATATCTTTGGGCGTCACGATATCGATAGAGTATACTGACGGACCCTCCTTTTGTCCACAGGCACATTTAGACAGACGATTGTGGACTGCGATGCGTACACTTATCCCTGAAGATGGATATAAGATCAGTATCCATTCCTCTCTTCCATTGGGACGAGGGATGGGCTCTTCTGCAGCCCTCAGTGTCGCTCTGGTTCGAGCAATGGCCAAATTGAAACCGCAACAACCAACATTCGAAGAAGAATGTACTGTTGCGATGACTATGGAAAAGGTGTTTCACGGCAACCCTTCAGGTCTAGACCACACTGTATCGGCTCTGGGACAGTCAATTTACTTTCACAAAACGTCGCTGGGAATCAAATGGAACCCACTCACTGTTCCGGATCTCAAGTTTCTAGTCATTGATAGTGGTACAGCGGGCTCAACAGCAGAAATGGTCGCCAAAGTTGCTCGGCACTCACATGAACAGTCCACAACAAATATTCTTAAGGAGATTGGGACTACGACCGTATCTATCCACAGCGCTTTGGAACAGAGAGATATTGAAGAAACCTCTCGTTTATGTTTACACAATCATACCTTGTTGCGCGACTTGGGTGTGAGCACTCCCGTACTTGATCTGCTCGTGGAGGAGTCGATGAATATGGGTGCATGGGGAGCAAAACTATCTGGCTCTGGCGGTGGTGGTATCGTTTTAACTTTCGGTCCAGACCTTGAAAAATATAAACTTCGATTCGAGCAACTTGGGTACGAAAGTTATATATTGTCTCCAGTATACAAACGAAGTACACCACAAATGAATGTCTAAGTACTCAGCAACAGCACGATCTCATCCAAACATTGCCCTTATTAAGTATTGGGGGAAACGAGATATTGCCCTCAATCTTCCGGCTGTCCCGTCTTTATCATTGACGTTGTCTAAATTTCATACGACGACGACAGTGAACTGGGGTACTAAGGAAGACCAATTGGTTTTGAATGGTTCTGTACAGGATAAAGCAGGAGGCGCCGCAACGAAAGTCTTTGAATTTCTCAATCTACTTGACGCCCAACGCCCCCCTTGCAAGGTGATTTCAGAGAACAACTTTCCGACGGCAGCCGGACTTGCCTCTTCGGCATCCGCATTCTCAGCACTGGCAATGGCTGGATGTGCCGCAGCGAAAATCCCCTACTCACCGGAAACACTGTCCGTCTTCGCTCGAAG
>CALDQI010000664.1:0-1555 GCA_937911635.1 uncultured Pseudomonadota bacterium
TGCGATGGAATGATCGATGAAGACTCCTACTTGGATATCTCACTCTTAATTCCGGGCGATATCATTGTGACTGAAATCATGTCCAATCCAAGCGCAGTGGATGATACGGATGGTGAATGGTTTGAAATCTACAATGACACTGGCCTCGGACTGAACCTGAATGGTCTTGGATTTATGGATGATGGCTCCAATGATTTCACCATCAATGGGGATCTCTATCTATCTGCCAATGAATACCTCGTCTTGGGGAAAAATGGCGATGTTGCAACCAATGGTGGTGTCAATCTGGATTATGTCTATGGTTCAAGCATGAGCCTAGGGAATTCAACCGATGAACTGTACATCTACAACAGCAGTGATTTTATCGACGTCGTGATATGGGACAACGGAGCGACCTTCCCAGACCCCGATGGAGCGTCTATCTCTTTGAATCCAGGCACCAGTAGTACAGACAATGACGATGGAACCAATTGGTGTGAGGCCACTTCCGCTTATGGCGATGGCGATCTTGGAACCCCAGGCACACAAAATGACCCTTGCCCAACCCCAACGTCCTATGCTGTGGATGTTGCACCCTTATTGGGATCGTGCATGGGCTGCCACGGTGGTCAGTTCTTTTCATCCTATTCCACGTTAATGGGTGCGATGTCTGGTGATTTCCGTGGAAACAATGCCTCTGCGAACACACCGCTCATCGTAACTGGTGATGCCTCTGGTTCATACCTATACCAAAAGATGGTTGGTACAGCGAGTGCAGGTGGACAAATGAGTTCAAGCCCCGCGCAAATTGCCGCTGTTGAACTGTGGATCAATGAGGGAGCAAACCCATAATAGGGACTACGTCAACTTTGAAACCACCGTCCCAACAATGTGCTCTCGTGTGAGCCAACCAAATTGACGAGAATCACTGCTGCGTTCTTTGTTGTCCCCTTGCACAAAGAACCGCCCTTCTTCGATGATGACCACCCGTTTGACCATTTCCAAGTCTTGTTCGGGGTGCTGGCAGATGACGATGTCGCCTTCTGAGATGGACGGGGGTTCAGGATCCATCAAGATAAATTGCCCGTTCTCGAGTGTAGGAGTCATCGAATCTCCAGACACAAGAAACCTCCGCCGGTTTCCAAGCATCCACATCGTGGTTTCCCACCACGAAAAGGAGACTTCTGAGACCATTGGAGGTTTTAGGGTCGTTGTGAAAACGAAAAGACTTAGCTGGCAGTGAACCAAGCAACGTCGCGGTTCTTCGCAGACCAGAACATACCATGGATTTCTTCAATCGCTTCCATCAGTTCAGTCGCGTGTTGTACAGACACTTCTACTTTACATGCAGAGCACAGCTTGGCTGCTTTCCAGAACTTATCGTGAAGATCTGGATAGGTTTCCAAATGGTGCGGCTTGAAGAAGTCTGTCCAAAGGACAAGCAATTCTTCTTTTGCTTTGTGTGCTTCGTGCTCTTTAATGGCTACAAAGCGAGCAAAGGTGTTGTGGTACTTAACATAAGCAGCACTGTCACCAGCGGCAGGGACTTCCAATGCAACCAGTTTCTTGGTCATAG
>CALDQI010000665.1:0-1872 GCA_937911635.1 uncultured Pseudomonadota bacterium
CGGATTGAGCGAACAATCCCGGATCACCGTCATCACAATCATCGACAGTCAGTACACCATCGCAATCCTCGTCTTCCTTTGGCATCAAATCATCCAAATCATTACAATCACTTGGACAAAGAACACCATCTCCATCTTGGTCAAGAGTACTGCTAACATCCCACAAGCATCGGTCTTGCTCGTCTAGTAGAACTCCTGCACAAGCCAAAAGCATAAACAACATCAATACTCCTCCCATCCAAAATGTACCCATTGACTGCTGTAAAATACCATCCCGATGAACATGGTTGCGACAGACCCATAATAGGCCCCATGATTCAACATGTACAACGATTTACTTGGAGCAGAATCGAACTGTCTATGACTTAGAAACGAGGTTGAGTATAACCCTGCTGACAATCCCATCATACTGTACGCTGTCCAGCCTTTCCATGGTTCGGGTTCATAGTCAAATGATAACTGTCGACGTCTGGACCGTTCTACCCATTGTGGATCGAAGTTCAACCCATGTTCATCGACTTGAATCGTTTGCTGTGCTTTGTTGCGCTTGGTTTCAACATAAATCTCGTGTTCACCAAACCCAACGTCTGTCAAAGAACGGATATTTTTACCATCGATTTCCAACTTGGTCCATCCACGTTGTACAACTACTGGTACAGTCGCATACAAAGTGTATGTATCTTTATTGGTCAGAGTAAGGCCCTTCTCATAGGGTCCTTTCTGCAATAATATAGATTTTGTACAAAGAGGTACCTCTGTTTGCACTGGCGTCTTACCAAAACTTTTCCTATCAACAACGACATCCGCTCCAATATCTTTCCCTTGAGAATCGAGCAATGATATAGAGACGCTTCGCTGTTTTGGTCTTAAGCTAAGCGAATAGGATAAACCATCGGTGCTTAACTCCTGTTCGATTAAGTCGGCATGACAGTCATCCTCCACTGCTATCGTTATCTTTCCAAATGGTATCTCATCCCCAATACCTATAGGCTTATCATTCACCTTTACGGTTAAACCTTTCCACTTCTTCGGAGGATTCCACACCGCAAATCGACAAACCATCTCTGGCTCCAACGTACTGAACTGCCCAACCGTTACAGTCTCAGTCAACACATCACAATACTGACGTTCAATCGAAACTGTGACATCACCCTGATCGACCAACGCTCGGCAGGTAGCCTTGTCCCGCATATCGCAGACCTCTCGACCGTTGACAGAAATCTTCGCACCCTTCAACCGAGGCTCGGCAATCTCTAAAACCCCTTGTGTACTACCGCTCACTGTCCAAGTGTCTGGTTCACCACCGATTTTTCGTACCCCCAAACGCCCTTCATCAAAACCCCCAAGTGTTTGTTCAATCAATCCTTCGGCAAATGGACGGACTTCACCGAGTAGTTTGACCTGACTCGTCTCTTGAATCGACTTTTGCCCGAGCAAATCGTTGCTGTCTGAGTCGTACACACCGAGCGTTAAACGATACACACCCTCTACTTGAGCGACTTTTCCGACCACTACGAAACGAGCACCGATATTTCGACCAATCCCCACCGCACAGTTTCCTTCCATGCAAGATGCATCCTTCCCCTGTTGAGTGAGGACATCCATCAAGTTTTCGCGAGTCAGTACCGATACTTTCGATGTTGATGGAGGAAACACATCGAGTGCCCCACCACGAGTTTCATCCGACAGTTGCAGGATGAAGTTCGGATCCATTGTTTGAACCGTTTGGAACTCCAATACTGCGATACGCAAGATTTCGTCGGCGAATGCGACTTGGAATATGCAAATTAACCACAACCACATTTGGGCTTCTCCTACATGATGTACAACCTGAGTGAATTCGTTATACTTACCCTATAGGTATCCAATTGT
>CALDQI010000666.1:0-5173 GCA_937911635.1 uncultured Pseudomonadota bacterium
AAGAAGACGGCATTTGTGAGCCGGTGCCTCGAGTTCCGATCACCAATACCGATGTGACCGTTGGATTGGGTGTCGATCAGATGGCGTATACCCTTCAGCCGATGGTGATGCCTCGAAATTTAGCGATTAATATCGATGGGTACGTAGAGCCAATCAATCCTAAGAAGTCGACGGTTGATGTAGAAGAGGGTGAGGATGCAGACCAAAATTCTGGTCTCTTTGATACATCTCGCTATCAAAAATTAATCCGCACCCAGCTAGAGATAGAACTGTGTCTAGAACACAAAGTGGGTCGTGGATGGCTTGGAAATGACGCAGAGAAATTGCGTCAGGCATTCTTGCTGGATCCTCCAGATCACAATCGACTAGACAGAAAGTATTTTGGAGGACAGCGCGATCCCATTCCAGGATTGATTGGTCCTTCGGATGCATGTGTGGTGTCCAGCGTTGATACTCCAAAGAATCTGAATGCTTCGAAGGGTAGTGGATCGATGTTGTTAACCCCTTCCGATGTTTGGGGAGCCAGTTTGAGAGACTGTGAAAAGGGCATTGAAGAAGGCGGAAAGAGTTTATCGCGCGCTGCCAAAACCATCCCGTTTCACCTCAGTGAAAATGGTGTCCGCCAAGCCCGAAGTCGCAGTGCCAAATGGCAGGGGCTCAATATTGATGTGGTGTCCAATGGAGAGGAAGAAACCGATGTGGTCATCAATGTTACCTTGGATGGAGAGCCGATAGAAGAGCTGCAAAATGTGGCACTCTTTCCAGAAGAAGGCTCAATGATTGACATCTTAGCGCGTATTCAACACACCTATCCACGTGTGGGGACCAAACTAGACAGCGATCGATACGTGGTATTGATGGTGCCAAATTGGCAGATTTCAGAGGGGATTCGTCGACTCTACTCTAGAACTTGTATCGATGACACAGCGGATTTACTGTGCCAGTGTGAAGTGCGGTCACTATCGTCAAGTTTGCCGGAAGGAGACAATCTACAGGCTCGATTGGACATGCTCAATCAGCGGTTGTCCTGTAAAGATATCGATGGCAATCTTTGTACGTTGTCTCGAGAAGTAGCACCGGGCACTGAAGTTTCACCAGCACAGCAGTGCTTAGAGAGTCTTGACATTTCAGAACCGATGATGTCTGGTGGCGATCAGATTGTCGATGCCGTTGGGTGGATTCTGCAGCATCCTCAGCAACTGTTCATTCAGGTTGGTGCCAAAGAAAAGATCACAGAGGGTTTTGATGTGATGGAATGGTTGTCTGGACCACAAGAGGTTTCTGATGGTGAAGCGCTACCGAACTTGGCAGGGGTTGCCTCCGGTGGTTTTGCGGGTCTACAAGATTGGGGCTATACAGTTGGCCAGCTGTCGGGTCGATCCCCAGTGGTTTTGCCAGCTGAAGACCGAGTGCCTTGGACAGTTGCAGCCAGAGCGCAGCGCTACAAGCAGCACTCTTATTTTATATTTTCAGCATTTGTGTTGATTGCCTTTGTGCTCGCTGGTTTTAGACGGATCGCAGATTTTTGGACACCAACTCCCGAAGAGCGCGCCTATTATTGGCCAGGTCGTCAAGCCTCGAATGACACACCAGATGCCGAAGGTGTTGAGATGGAAAATCCAGAAGGTGGTGAAGGTGCAGAAGCCTGAGAGACACTCTAGGAATGAGAGGGCTGCATGAGTGACAACTCTAAGGTCTTGGCTTCGTTGACAGCAGAGGAAAAGGAAAAACTGGTTCAGATGCTGGCGCGTTTAATTATTGATCGCAGAAAAGAACGAGAGAGATTGGAGAAGCTGAAGAAAATCTGATTGTCTTCTCGATTGGCGGCAGTGACAGCAATTGGGCTATACTATCCCTAGTACGTGATTCACCTTAGATGTAGGCATTGATGTCCCGTTTTCATCCTTCATGGCCCAGCCCGTTGTTGGCTCTCGATCCGATTCGGTTACGGCCGATGGGGTGGTTGGATGACTTATTACCGATGCGCCCCCCGTCTTTGTGGCGTGATCGTTCGTTGTATGCACGAGCACTTCGTTGGCAACCCGATATGGCAGACCTATCCTGGTTGTTTGATGCGTATGCGATGCTTGGAATCGAAATGCCACCCCCAAGAATTGAGCACCGAACGCACCAACGAAGTCCGCAGAGAGGGAGGCTAAAAGGGAATGCTAGACAAACACAGCTTCGACGGCGACGGGCTCCAGTCAAAGGCGCGAATCGTCCACTTGCGATTCCCAGATGGTCTACGCCACCCCAAATGGTTGCCCCCACTCGATCGCAGACTCAACAACGGGTTGAAACAGCCCCATCATTCAAGTCAAGACGGACAGTGGCCCCTCCAAACCTTGCGAAAGTAGAGTGGCGATCTCCAGAACGAGCGGCACCGATTCCGACAATGGCACGTGGTACCTCCGCTCCGTTGGCCCCGTCATTGGGATCTCAACCCACCTTATTGCGCAAAACAGATTCGATCGATGAAGCGAAAAGGCTAAATCAAGAGCCTTCTAGACCTGAGGAGACGTCTACCACTTCCCGTTCCACAAGTGAAACATCGGAACGCATCAGCTCAAGGTCCAACCCTCCTCAAGAAGTTCTAGCGCCTAGAAAACCAACGATTCAACGCTTTCCAACATTGTCTCCAGACTCTTGGAGGAAGCGATCCGATGGTGTGATCTCAGAGAACCAAGTCCCTCCGCCGCCGAAGGTGACTTGGCAACGTGGACATGCTCGGTCACCATGGCGACTCAATCAAACTGGACGGACGCTGTTCAATCCTCAAACGGTTGTATCAAAACCAGCAGTAACAGAGTCCAATCGTTCTGTATTGCCATCTCAATCTGAGTCTATTCCATCGAACCGAAATCGTTTGGCGGACAAGATCACTCGAATAGGCAACCCTGTCCGCAAACGTAAACCCTTAGAATCTTCGGAGTTGAATACTCGTCCCTTTAATTTTCGTCCAGTTGTAGAACAGGTGGAATGGAGTCCCGTTCGGAAAGGGCTTATTCGAGATGCTGTTCTTGATCAAGGGACGGTTCGGTCGATAACTCCGTTGGTACAAATGGACCTGCCCCCAAGTCCGAAGAAAGACTTGGAGGAAGTTGTATCGATAAAGCAAACCTCGTCTTCGCCTACAATGGAAAAGGGGGCTTCACCTAGTTCAAAGACGAGTGGTGAATCTCAGGAGGGTAAGGCTGCGCGTACGACAAAGGTATCCTCGGAAAACCAAACTCAACCAGCTAAGAAGCAGTCTAAGAACAACGAGACGGTACAGTCTGCTGTAGCAACGCCATCACCGATTGACGTAGAAGCCGTCGTTGTTCAAGCCGGCCGCGCACGATTACTCCGCCGGCCTCAGCCTCGTAGAGGCACTGAAGGTAGAGGATCAGTAGAAGAGGATATATCGAAGGCTCAAGTGTCCCCCTCACCATCGCTTGTTCAAGTTCCAACCCGTGTTCCATGGCGGCTTAGACCGTCTAGATCATCTGAGTCCGTCTCTGGAGTACAGAAAACAATTCGGCCAGACCGTTCGGTCAATTCAGAGTCTAGGCGGGCAGTAACACCGGTTTCACAGCAGACATCCACGTCGTTGAACCGTCAGCGTCAACGTATCCCTCAAGTCTCATCGTGGTTTTTGCCCCAGCGTCAACGGTTGATAGAGCATTTCCAAACACAACGCGTTGGTCTCCAGCAGCGTGATGCTGTAGAACGATTGGGGTTCAAGCATGTTGACAGAGATTTGCCGCGACTGGGTGTTGCTTCTACGAAGCCGAATACCAATCTGGATGCAAACAGCAGGAGGGTTTCAGCGGGCTACAACTTTGCCTCTCCCAATTCGTCGTCGACACGTGTGTTTCGAGCGCAGGAACAAACGATGGTCGCTCCATTGCGTGCTGGGACATTGGTCTTTCCAACGCCCGTAATCCAAGACCAGTCAGCTGAAAAACGGTCGGACTCCGTTGTAGACACTCGAGCCGAAACCAA
This sequence comes from uncultured Pseudomonadota bacterium, assembly GCA_937911635.1. GTDB lineage: Bacteria > Myxococcota_A > UBA796 > UBA796 > UBA796 > CAJWHX01. The sequence continues at coordinate 3,985 of CALDQI010000666.1, forward strand.
AAAGTCCGCGCCATCTGAAGATAGTGCGATACAAAAAAAGAGTCCACCAACGGATAGAGTCGTTTCAGGTGAACGAACCCGCTCTAAAGATCCATCTCCGTCCACGACAACGACATCAAAGCAGGCTTCCAAAACAGACTCGGCGAATCCGAAGTCCAAGTTAAAAACGCAACAGGCTATAGAGCCATTGTCTTCTGTACCGAGCCGTAAACGCAATCAATCATCGTCAGTATTAGAGGTCGAGAACCAACGGAACACTAAATATCCTGAAGCATTTGTGCAACCAAAGGATGTGTATCAGAGGCGCAGGGTCCAAACGGCTGGTGCTTCATGGAGATTGAAACGCAGGGTATCACCGGATGTAAATATATCTCCAGTGACCAAAGCGCTTCAAGAAAAGGCTACACAAAGACGCTGGAGACAGCCTTATATTCCTCTACCAGATACGGGTTCTGAAACCTCAGTCCGGTCCAATTTGGTCAAGACACCACCCCAATTGTCCACCTCCAAGTCTGTATTTAGAGCGCCCAGTACATTTTGGCATGGGGCATTTACTCGAGGAAGAGGGAATGTTCAATTACAATCGCCGATGGTGTTTACGACGCTAGACTCAGAGTCAGACAGTCGATCTTCGCGTGTTGAAAGAACGAAGACCAATGTGCCCGAAAAGACGTCCCCTCAACAACGCAATAGAGTTCAGTCTGAACCTCGCTGGATACCCCAGCAAATTTTGGAAGTGACCAGACCCTCGAAGAAATCTACTAGTCCTAAGTCCGTAGAAGCGCAGATTCAGTCAAAGGGACCTTCTGCATCCCCATCACGCACCCCAGTGCGAAGTGTTTCATGGAGTCGCAAACCCAGATTCCCAGATCCCTTTGTTGCCCATCAGCGCTCGACATTGTCTAGGGTGGAAACAGACCGTACGGAAAACAAGGGTAGACAAATTACGACCACACAAGAGTCTCTGACTGCGAAGGCGAAATTGGTTGCGCCTCAGAGTGAGGTGAAGTCTCGTACATTGGTTCAATCTGAATCTACAGAGGAGGGCATACAGCCGCCGAGTTCCTCTGGAGATTTGGGTTCTGCCTCGAGTTCATCACGAATGCTTCAGGCTCCGCAATCAAATCTCCCATCGTTGGAACTTTTTATAGAAAGCCAGGTCCTGATCAGCCTCCTTTTGTTGAAATTG
>CALDQI010000667.1:0-2666 GCA_937911635.1 uncultured Pseudomonadota bacterium
CCGAAACCCTTGGAACGTAGACCATACACCGGGTGGTTCATCCGGTGGATCGGCAGCTGCCGTTGCTGTACGAATGGTTCCGATTGCACATGGGGGTGATGGGGGAGGATCGATTCGTATTCCGGCAGCTCACTGTGGTTTAATTGGGCTCAAAGCATCCAGAGGTCGATTTCCTACTGGACCCTATAGAGGAGAGCGATGGAACGGTCTCGTATCCGAAGGTGTTCTATCCAGAAGCGTTCGAGATACGGCACTGATATTGGATCTCGCTTCCGGATATGACGTTGGGGCACCCTACGCCTCTCCTGCCCCTGACAATTTTCTGGCGGCGATCGATGGCGCTGAGGCTGCACCCCGGCGACGAATCGCTTTTACCAAACGGGCTCTCTTTGGCACGGACACGCATCCAGACAACGAAGCTGCGCTGATGCATACTGTCAAGCTCCTCGAGGACTTAGGACACACCGTTGAAGAGGCCTGTCCCGAATACGACCAAGAAAGACTCACCTACGCATACTACATTGTCGTTTCAACTGGTGTAGGATTGGGCGTACGACAGATGGAAACCAAACTGGGTCGCAAACTTCAATTGAATGAACTGGAAATGTCCACTTGGGCTCTTGATGCCATATCGAACGCATTCAGTGCAAGCGAATACAGTGAACAAGTCGACTTTATTCACAAAGAATCCAGACGTGTCGGACAATTCTTTGAACAATACGATGTACTATTAACCCCGACAGCGGCGAAACCACCTGTTCCCATTGGTAGTTTCAAACTGTCTCAAAAGGATAAAATGCAGATCCATTTCTTACGTAAATTCCCCATGCGTAGCTTGATCAACAAAGCATTAAAAGCACTGGCTACAAATGCCATCTCTGCAACGCCAAACACCATGTTGTTCAATCAAACTGGTCAACCGGGAATCTCTGTCCCACTGTACTGGAACAAAGACAACCTCCCCATCGGATCACAGATTGTGGGGAGATTTGGCGAAGAACGAACACTCCTACAGCTCTCTAGAGAGCTTGAACTCGCACAGCCATGGGCAGATCGACTTCCATCTCTCCTGCAATAGTGAAAGGCTCTTAAAGACGTCGACCAATCCACAACACGCCAGAGTGTGCACTGCGAATCGGTCCCCCGTACTGTTCCCATTGAAGAACCGATGTCGAGGGTGAGGTCTGGTACCAGCAGAGAACCGTTCCATCTTCTATGAGAAGACTGGACAGTTGGGTCCAGAACTTCTGATCGATGGTTTCCCTTAGTTTCATTTCTGACAACGAACCCAAATAGACAATGGAAAATGTCCCCAATGTTTCCGTATCCATCCATCCTTTGAATGACCCTGTCATCATTAACAATTCCATAGGAGAACGCTGAATGGATTGCATCCCCTCGTAGGATAAGGACAGGACTCCAGACTGAAGGATATCCACATTCCACTGCTGATGTAACAACATGTGAGCATATGGATTGTCATCGTCCCAAAAGGTGTCGTCCGGACGAACACCGACACTTTTATTCAGAATTGGCTCTACTATTGCCCATCGTTTGTGTTCTTTCAGTGATCCGATCGATATCTTGTCTGTGCTTAGCCTCAATCGTTTCATCCAAGTATGTAAGCGTTGGTGACGGTTCTCTTGTTCTCCAATACCGAGAACGCCTTCGCGAATAAAATCTTCATACTGATCCCACCACAATCGTCCTTCTTCAGAGAGTACCTCTCTCAACTGATGATAGACAAAGACCCTTCTTCCACCGGGATGTACCCCCAAAAGATTGTACACATTGTCAGGATGCAACGACTGAATGGCTTTGAGCTTCAGTTCAAAGAGCATTCTTTCAGTCTCATTGAATGCCACCACCGTCAAAGAGCTAAATGACTCGGTCAAAAGGGTCAATGCGATATCACCAGCACCCGCAACACTCATTGCTGCACCATTTCTGTTGGAACACACTTCCAATACCGCTTGGGCATCTTCCCAATCAATCGATCTTGCCAATCGATTTTGACCTAGATTGTTAAACATCTAGTACCCCTATCCCGTCGAAACCACAAGTGCGATAAGTACCCTAAACTCTTGACAAAATAGGATGAGTCGGTTATCAGTGCCAGCACCTTTTATCCAATGAATTATTATGTCTTCACGCACTATTTTTATTGACTCCGCTGAAAAACTTCGGGAAATGAGACTGGAACTGGTCAAAGAAAGTATTCTTGCCATTGATACAGAGTTTCATTCAGAACGGCGATACCATCCGGAATTAATGTTGGTCCAGATCGCCAATGAAAAGGGCGATGTTTGGATTGTCGATCCAAAGACTGTCTCCATGAAGGCCCTGGGAGAGGCTCTCCGTTCCGCAGTACTCGTGACACATGGTGGACAACAAGATATTCGTATCCTCAATCAAGATTTGGAAATCCGACCTGCAAAACTGTTTGATACTCAAATTGCGGCTGGGTTTTTGGGGTATAAATACCCTCTTGGCTTGCAGCCTCTGTGCAAACGAATCTTAGATCTAGACATCTCCAAAGTGGAAACGCTGACAGACTGGTCAAAACGCCCACTGGATGAAGACCAAATTCAATACGCCGCAGAGGATGCGCGTATTTTGTTCCCGCTCTACCGGTCGTTGGTCGCAGAAGTCCAAGAGAGAGGCTT
>CALDQI010000668.1:0-2770 GCA_937911635.1 uncultured Pseudomonadota bacterium
TATATTGGCTACTGTATCATGGATGTATCGTTCCTCTTGCTACCGATGGGCGTCATGTTTTCAGGGATGATTCTGCCACTTCAACAGGTGTGGTTTTCTGTTGTAATGGGGACCTCTTTGGCGACTCTATTGGCATACACTCATGCGTTGGGGGCATTGCCAAATCAACCCGACTTCGTCATTTCCCCTCAGGACTGTGTGGTGTTCCCTGTGTTGGTGTTCGCTTGTCAATTGATGATGCTCTATACGACCCATCGATTGAGAAAATCGTTGTATAGAACCCAGAAAGAGAAGCAACGCTGGCAGAGCATTTTTCAGTCTGCACAAGACGGGATGCTCATTGTTGATGAGCAGGGTAAGATGCTCGATGTGAATCCAACTCTGCAAGGCTGGTTGGGACCATTTCTGCAATTGGGGGATACTGGGTGGGTGATTTCCAACGGTCTTCCGTTTGCTCCTTCCAATCATGTGAATGATCAGAAGGTAGATTGGGAGATACCGTCTCATGGTGGTTTTGCGGCGAAGATTTGTGAAGTCCTAGTGCAGTCCATCCAGTTTCAAGATGAGCAGGTGTGGATGTGCATCATTCGAGATGTCACCGAAGACAGAGCATTGCGGGCTCAGATTTTGCAGGAAGACACCATTAAGATTATGGGTAAGCTTTCCACGACGATTGCCCATGACCTCAACAATCATTTGGCATCCATTTTGGCGTTGTCTGATGTTTTACAGACGACAGAGGCAGAGTCTGAACGTCAGGAGTTGGCGTATGAAATCGGGGAGACAGCACTGCGGGCGGGAAAACGCACGGCTCAGATTCTGTCTTCCGTACGAAACAATCCAAAGGCGCTGAAATTGGTTAGACCTGGTCGGTTGATGAAGGACTTGCATCGTGCTCTGCAGGTTCGTGTCCCTGAAACCGTCACGTTGGAGTACGTGCCAACCAATGTGTATCAGGCTGTGTTGATGGACAGGACTCGCGTGTTTGATGCGGTGTTTAACATGGGCCTCAACGCACTGGATGCGGTTGTTGACTCGGAACAGCCCATTATCCGTTTTGGTTGTACCGCAGTGGAAGGCGGTATCTACATTTGGGTTGAAGACAATGGTGTGGGGATGACGGAAGAGGGGCTCTCCAAGGTTAAAGAGGCCTTCTACACAACCAAACCCAAAGGTACCGGATTGGGGTTGTTCAGCGTTGAGATGTGTGCAGCCGCTCACGGGGGACGTCTGAACATTCAGTCTACACCACAAAAGGGCAGTCTCTTTCAGCTGTTCATTCCGGCGAAGAGCACGGACTTGAGTGTTGAAATGACCCAACCCATTAATTTACGACATCTGAGTAGTCATCAACAGCCCCGAATCTTGTTGGTGGAAGACAACGAACATCTGGGCGCCAAGTTAAAGCAGGATTTAGAGCGTGCAGATTTATTCGTACATTGGGCAAAAACCGGTAAAGAAGCGATCTCTCAAATTTCTCATCAACCAGATTGGGATGTGCTCATTATCGACTTTCAACTACCCGATCAGTCGGGATTGGATGTGTTGAACAAAGTCTCTGATAAGCTGCCACCAACCATTGCAATATCGGGGGATGTGACATCTTGGGATGCGTCTAGTAAACGAATCCCGATTGTGGCCAAGGTTTCAAAACCGTTTCGTGTGGGTGAGGTGATTGAGTTGATTCAGTCAGAGATGTTGCAATGATCTGGTTCCTAACGGGATGCATTCAGTTGTTTGACATCTCTTCCACTGTACTTGTGACCACAGAGGATGGAATGGTTGTTGAGTCTACAGGGGCGCAGTTTTGTCATCGCTTGCACACCGACTATACTGCCAAGGATGCTCCAGAATATTCTGTAGATGCTTGTGTATCGACAGACATTGTCGATGGGGTTGCAGACCTCCCAGTTTGGGAGGGAGAGTATCGTGGTGAAGTCACTTCCATAGAACTTTGGTGGGTGCAAGATGACCTAGAGCATACTGCCACTTTGATTGATACAGACGAAGATGTGTGGTGCGACAATGTGGACGTTGACACCGATATGAACGGCAATACCACCAGCACTCGATTCTGTACCAGCAACTTTGAGTTCTACTTGCTGTGGAGTATGGAAGTCCCCACGTCGGATTGAGTACAGAACTTAGATTGCCTGTATTGACAAAGAACCTAGTCCGGAGTATATTCAAACAATCTGAGTGACATATTGTGCGAAGGTGGCGGAATTGGTAGACGCGCCAGTCTCAGAAGCTGGTGGGAGTTATCCTGTGCGGGTTCAAGTCCCGCTCTTCGCACTTTGTCATTTCTACAGTAGTTGTACATTTGAGGCTTTGTTTCGGGTGCCTCAAAGTGAAAGCGTACAGTTGTGCATGGTTCTGGGGGTGTTTTCCGATAAAAACAATTTGCCCTTTATACAGGATCTTATAGATTTTATGTGTTCACAAAGAATGAGATTTTTCTCGAACAATTAACCCCCACAAACATAGGATAAACCGATGTTCAATTCATTGATTTCACTTGTTGACCGATTTTCTCCTGCTCCTGTAGCGAGCGCACACTGCGACGGACCTTGCGGTGTTTATGACCCTTCTTCTGCACGTATCGCTGCTGAGGCTGTACTTTCCATGACCAAGAAACTGGTTGCTTTGGAAGTTCCTGCTGCTGGTGACAGTGCTGCATACGTAAAGTATCACAACACATTCTCCCGTTTTGTAGCCATTAAAGAGCATGAAGCTCACAGAGCAAAAGAAGAGTTGCTTGTTCTTTGGA
>CALDQI010000669.1:0-3316 GCA_937911635.1 uncultured Pseudomonadota bacterium
TAGAGTCTGTTGAGCCGGTATCCACAACAATTACTTCATCCGCAAGATTGCGAATGGATTTAAACAATCGAGGTAAATAGACTTCCTCATTTTTGACGATCATACAAATTGATAAGGTGGACATTATTCTCTCCTGATATCGATACATTTGATTTCTTTGTATCAAGCGTTGATTACATTAGCATTCGAAATTCATCAATCAATCTCCGAACCAACAAAATACGTTGGTTGTTGTATGACAACCAAACACCTAGCAGATACGATACAATAAACCCATTTAGAGTATCCTTATGCGTATGTTCACCACCATCGGACTCATCAGTGTCGTAGCCTGTAGAACCGACAAAAGCATCACGATTCAAAACCCGGCGCCTAAATCCGACATCGTCTCCCACGACAATGGAGATGTAATATTAGAGGGGATGCCTACCTTGTTTGTGGGCAATGTGACCGATTCCAATCATACACCCGACCAGCTGACGACCATTTGGTACGTGAATGGAGATGTCATCTGTGATGATGTCATTCCGAATGAGAATGGTGAAACCACATGTGAACTTGCGCTTGGATTGGATGATACGGAGATTACACTCGCTGTCAGAGACTCTGAAAATGCACGGAATGACGATGTGATTGTGGTGTCTATTGAACCGACAGAAGCACCAGAGGGGCAGATTCTTAGTCCAACAAATGAGGGGATGTACTATTCTGACGCACTAATCGAGTTTGATGCGTTGGTTACCGATGCAGAAGACGAAGAGGAGGATTTGAACGTTCGATGGGTATCATCAGTGGACGGTGAACTTAGCAGTGTAACCGCAATTCCAAATAACAATGGAGAGGTTGTGGGGTTCGGGAATCTTACTGAGGGGCAACATGCAATTCAACTCTTTGTTACTGACACTACTGGTAAAGAAACTCAAGAATCCGTCATCATCGATGTTGGGCCTCCGAATTCCGCTCCACTGTGTGAGATTTTGACACCGCTGGCTGGGGCTGCTGGTGCAGAGGGGAGTCTAGTGAGTTTTACAGGTACAACCAGTGATGTGGACGTAGTTTCAGATTTACTATCGGTTACCTGGAGTTCTGATAAGGATGGTGAGTTGGGTTCAGTCACACCAGACTCTTCTGGGAATATTGTGTTTTCCTACTCTAACCTGAGTGTCAATACCCACACGATTAGTTTGCAAGTGGCAGATGAGGTTGGTGCGACCTGTACAGCAGTTCGAACCTATACGGTCGGGACACCACCGAGTATTGCGATTGACGCACCATTGGATGGAGTTGTCTTAAATGCAGGGGAACCCATCTCTTTCAATGCCACTGTATCCGATGCCCAAGACCAACCCGATGCTGTAGACTTGGACTGGGTGGCTAACGGCACCAGTATTTCTTCACAGGGTGCTACAAGTTCTGGTACGGCGACCTTTTCGGATTCTACATTAACATATGGTACTTACAACTTGGTCGTTACGGCTACAGACTCGGATGGGTTAACCGACTCAGACCAAATCAACTTTACAGTCAATGGTGTTCCTTCAGCACCCGTTGTCAGTATCAATCCAAATACTCCCACAACCTCAGATGGTCTCAACGTCAGCATAGACAGTCCATCAGTAGACCCAGAAGGTGTGACACCAACCTACACTTACGAGTGGCAATTGGGTGGACAAGCACAGACTACCTACACATCCAGTGCCCTCTCTAGTTCAGCGACATTGAAAGGGGAACAGTGGACTGTCGTCGTTACTCCAAACGATGGAATCGTAGATGGTGTAGCCGGTACGGCGAGTGTGGTGATTGGAAACACGGTACCTAGTGTTGGAGCGGTCTTGGTGACACCATCCGGTACTGTATACAACGATGATGTGTTGACTTGTTTGGCTAGTATAACAGACCCCGATGAAACACCGACAACGACCTATGAGTGGTCGATAGGGGGTAGTGTAGTTGGAACCAGTGCTACATTGGATTTATCTGGATCTGGAGTGATGCCGGGAGACACTGTGGTTTGTACAGTGACGGCAACAGACTCTGATTTGGTCACAGACAGCAATAGTGGTTCTCTAACAGTGGGGAATCGAGATCCATCTGTTTCAGTGAGTATATCGACGAATGGGACCAATCAAAATGCTGAACTGACCTGTGTTGGAACGGCTACGGACCCAGATGGTGAAAGCCCAACAGTGACGTATGAGTGGTTCAATGGTTCAAATTCACTGGGTAGTTCGAATCCTCTGTTGTTGAACTCGAGCATCGTCAGTAGTGGAGATGTGATTGAGTGTGTAGCCACTGCTACTGATACTATGGGTGGGACGGATACCGCTACCGCATCTCATACTGTCACCAATACAGCTCCCGTGATTAGTAGTGTTACAGTCACACCAGACCCAGCGATATCGGGACAAGATGATTTGACCTGTACAGTTTCAGCCTCTGATGCAGATGGAGACTCGTTGCTCTATTCTTACGAATGGTCTGACTCAAGTGGTGTCCAACAAACTACGACATTGGTTTCTGATATGTCGGATGTATTCCTCGCCAGTGGTACGACAGAAGACACTTTTACTTGTGCGGTGACACCCTATGATGGTTCGGACTATGGTGTAACAGTAAGTGATTCTGTAACAGTGGATAGTGGGTGCTGGAGTTTGGACTTTGATGGCATAGATGACTATGTTCTATTGGGGCAAGGTACAGACCTGTTGGGTATTGTAAATGCCTACACAGTCTCTTTATGGGCGTATATACGCAATACAAATGATTTTGGTTTGGTTGACCTAGAGGGCAGTCGTTCAACAACTCCGGGTAATAATTCTGGGATCACTCTAGAGGTTATTGGGGGGCACACCTTGTTCGGCTCTTATGGGACAGGCGTAGACCAAGGTGAGTCTACTAGAGGATATGGTACGACACCCCTGCCATCAGAAGAGTGGATAAATATCTCCATGACTCGGAGTGGCGATACATTGACCTTTTATCTCAATGGCCAAATCGAAAGTCAAACAACCGGATTACCCATTGGAAACGTGAATTACTATGGTGCTTCATATGAAACAGACATCTATCAGTTGGGTGCCTACATGCGGAATGGAGTTCCAAGGGGAAGTTTCTACAATGGCGCCATGTCAGACGTCAAAGTGTGGAATGTTGCTCTCACTCCTTCAGAAATTTTACACAATACTCAGGACACCATTGTTCAATCAGCGAATCTTGTTGGTCATTGGCCCTTGAATGATGGGCAAGGAAATATCGTGTCCGATTTAAGTTCCACTCAACTTGATGGCACAATCAACGGTTCAGCTTGGAGCAACAC
>CALDQI010000670.1:0-2920 GCA_937911635.1 uncultured Pseudomonadota bacterium
GACTGGTGAGCGTCATGCCGGCACAATTAACGACCCAATCGATGTGGCGTAGCGTTGCCGATATATTCTCTAAACAGGTTGTCAGAGCGGAAGCATCTCCAATATCCACAACAAATGAATCAACCTTTGCACCAGAGCCTTGCAAAAATTGTGTTGTACTTTCGAGACCCTTCTCTGATACATCTAGTAGTACCAAGGTTGTCTGTATAGTGGCGAACTGACAAGCTAAGGCTCTTCCCAAACCAGATCCAGCACCAGTAATCAAAATGTTCATCATAGGTTGAGACTAACGGGTTTTGACTCAACGCATGGACTATGGTCGTGGTCTGTTGAATGTAAATCCAGGACTGGCAGCCCAATATCCATTTGGAAGCCCAGATCCATCGGATTCTTGAAGTACAATCTCAAAATCCGTAGAATGTAACTTTTGATCAAAATCAGTGTGTACGGCCCGTTCGATTTGAAGCATGATGTTCTCTGTTCCCGGGATGTCTTGTGGTGTGTTTACATAGGTCCAGTACACACCTTCGTCTGGAATATAGTGAGAGACTCCCAATCCATAGAATGGATCCGCAAGATAGGGGGGCGATCCCAAGTGTTCCGCAGGCAGGTATTCACCGTGTAGGGTGTCGGATACAAAAAATGCGGTTCCTTCAAGCCACGTGATCAGCATTCCCCAGCGCCCATCGGCTAGCCGAAAAACATCTGGATCGGAAGCCCTATCACCAGGAGAGATATCAATGACGAGATTGGGGGCTTCTTGAATGTCAAAGATGGTCCCGTCACTCCCTTCCACCTCGATGGCAGACCGGAAATATTGAGTGCAATCGGTTGCACTGTCTTCAGGACATTCAGCGGGATCTCCACCTTCAACTTCTGAAGAGAGAAAGAACAAATGAATCAACCCGTCGTTTCCCAGAACGGGTGATTTGTCGTTCCAGCGAATATCGACGCCTATTGTGGAGTACTCTACGGGATCTTCCCATTCATCGGTATCAAAATGGTATCGTTTGATCGTGCCTCTCCCTCCAAAGGCATAGAGGGTGTTGTCCCTTCGAATGATATCTGGAACTGAACCTTCAAAAGGAACATCTTCATTCGGAAAGGTCCATGTGACACCATCATCAGAGTAGGCGATCCAAACTTCGTGATTGAATGTGTTGGGCTCCATACAGATACTGGATTCGCACGAGAACACCGTCATTAAGTACTCCCCAACGTAACGGCCATATTGTACTTCATTGTCGTTATTCGACTCTTCAGTATTGTTTCCCTCAACATCTTCCGGTGTTGCTACCCCAAATCCTGTTGCAGAGTCTGGTGTACAGCCAAATAACCACATCCAAATCATATTCACCTCACACAAATGTGTAGCCCTCGATCCATCGTCGGCGAATTAATTTGTCTGATTGATCTTGTAGATGGCGTTTTCAAATCCATTGGAACATTCAATATCATCAATATGGAGATGAATACAATGGGTAGATTAATAAACAAGTTTAAATGGGGCGCAATAGTTGGATTGAGCCTATCAATCGGTTGTGTCACGACATCATTTTCAAGAGCGATTATTTCAAAAGACAATACGACAAAAACGGTAAACGGTCATTTGGAAGGTACTCGTTCACTACCTCCACATGGAAAAGGCTACAGGACATACAGTTACTTGGGGTCTGCGCTTGGTCGGCAATATGCCCATCACAAAGTGATTCAAACGTTGGAGGATGCCTTTGCAAACCTGCATGATTCTACGGGACAAACATTTGATGTTGCGGAGATTGGGGCGAAACACGGCGGAAAGTTTCTACCTCACTTCACCCATCGAGAAGGAATGAGCGTAGATATTATGACACCGATGAAAAAAGACGAAAAGCCAGCAAGGCTATCGACGGGACCATTGTCTTTATGGGGATACTGCTGGCATATCGATGCCAAAACAAACAGACAGAAGGGACTGAAGTGGGATGCGCCATCGACGAGTAAATATCCAAAGATGTGTCCTACAATACCCATAAGTTCAGATAAGGAAGTTGACTTTGAGGTGTTGCGTCAGATGCTTACGGAGTTGAAAGTTTCGGCGAAAAAACAAGGCGGAACGATTGCCTTTGTGATCGTTGCACCATCATTTGTTCCACATTTAAAGGGATTGGGGGTTCGATTATCGACGAAGGCATCGCTTGTGCACGATGATCACATTCATGTGGATTTCCGTTTTTAAGGAATGTCTGAATGATGGGGCTCTCATAACAATTTGTGATGGTTACACTGAGATATATCTCCCCGTTTATGGTAGCATTGTGGTGACTGTTACAAGCCTAAAGTGGCGAGGTTCGGGTCTGCTTAACTTATCGTGCTATGTGCCAAGTAGACGCAGTCATGCAGAAAACTTAGGAGATGAAACATGCAAAAATTGTTGTTGATTTGTTGTGGACTGTCGATCGGATGTGCCACGACACACATCGAGACAGGGATGGTCACTCAAGCGAGTGCCGAAGCAGAACCCCATGTGATTTGGACTAGGCCTTTGGAGGTCGGTTTTGAGATGGGACGGTACATCGAAGCAGAATCCACAACTCGTCGACTGTTGGGTTGCATGCGCGTGGATGGTGATCCAGTGAGGAAAAGCAGTTCGGTACCGATGATGGGTGTGCAAACGGGACTGTCTACTGGAGCAGAAATGGCGGTGGCGAAAGCTGTTCAAAACAACAATGCTGACGGAATGTATATTTTGCTTGTCGAAGAGTCCGTTGAATGGGCTGGTCTGGTCAAAGAAACCACTACAAAGGTACGTGGCCGAGCGTTAAAGTTGGAAGACTTTGGATCTGTAGATCAAGACCGAGCGACCCGTGTTCGAGTTGAAGAAGCAGCCAATCAATAGAGACTAGAGGAGATCAGGATGATGGGAATAGGATTGATAGGG
>CALDQI010000671.1:0-5153 GCA_937911635.1 uncultured Pseudomonadota bacterium
AAAATGAGAGTGTGATTCAAAACTACTCACACAACAAACTATACAAATACCCTTGGAGCTATCATGCAAAACATCATCTCAATCTCAACTTTGACACTTCTTATCACCACTTCTTCAACTGCTGAAGCCAACGAATGCGAATTGGGGGGCACCTTCTTTATTGAACTGACTTCTGACAACGACCTCTTGGATGCTGTGATTGAGGTTGAAGATACCTATGCTGAGTTCACTGCACAAAGAGCACTTCCACTTGCCGAAGATGTTGAAGGCGCACTGTTTGATGTTGAAATCAATCGTATTGATCAGGATTTGTTTATCTCTGAGCATGACAGCTTCGATGTGGAACTTGAGGTCTACAGCAGCAATCAATATGAAGACAGCATTGTTTATTCTGGTGACTGGTATGCTTGTGACACGTCTATTACATCTGATAACGTTCAAGAAGAGTCTAAATCTAGTGGAGTAGATAGGGGGGCCAACGGGTTTGGCTCTAATGGCTTCGGCTCTAACGGGTTTGGCTCTAACGGCTTTGGTTCTAACGGCTTCGGTTCCAATGGCTTCGGTTCTAACGGATTTGGTTCTAACGGGTTTGGTTCTAATGGCTTCGGTTCCAACGGATTTGGTTCTAATGGATTTGGCTCGAATGGTCTTGGCTCTAAGGGGTTCGGTTCTAACGGCTTCGGTTCAAATGGATTCGGTTCCAATGGCTTTGGAGCTAACGGTGTTGGTTCTAAGGGTTTCGGTTCCAATGGTTTTGGCTCTAACGGGTTTGGCTCGAATGGTTTCTCTTCACTTACTCGTGAGCAAAACTCAGGTGCAACATCCTTTGTTCAGTCCAGCGATGACAATACAGCGAACCTGTCTTCTTTAAAGGGACTTGTGTTTAGCGCTGATAATGAAGTCAAATAAACAATAACTGAAACATCAGGACTCATCATTGATGGGTCCTTCTTCTATTTTTTGGCGAGAAGTATTATGACCCTACATCAAAATTTCAAAAGCAACGGAAAGATCAGCATCAATAGTTACTTTATGATACATTCCTACAAGAACTTATCACTCCCAGGTGCTCTTGTGGATTATCGTACCCTTCGAAATATTGATCTCAATTTATTGATTGTTCTAGACGTATTGTTGCAAGAACGCAGCGTGAGTCTAACCGCCAAAAAGATAGGACGGACACCATCTGCTGTAAGCCATGCTCTCTCACGCTTAAGAGACACTTTTGATGACAAGATTCTTGTGCGAGTTGGCACGACTATGGAACCAACGCCAAGAGCTCTCAAACTACAGAGTGATCTGAAGCGCTTGTTGAGTTCCTTGCGGCGTTTTATGGATGATACCGATCATTTTGATCCTCGGGACAGCACTCGTGCCTTCGCTTTAGAGTTGCCTGACAATCTATCACCAATGTTGAGTGGTTTGTTGATGCGTTTTGAGCATGAAGCCCCAAATGCTTCTTTGCAGATCATCAAGCAAGGCAATGCGCCCATTGTTGATCAAGGTCGAGGAATTAAACTTCGTATATTACCACAACGATCGGAATGTCCAATCGGACACTCCGTTTCTGAGTTGGGAATCTGCAGGTGGCGTACGTTTGCAAGGGCAGACCATCCTGTCTTTGAGCTTTGGAGTACAAGTGGATGGCTCGGTTGCTCTCACATTCGATATCTCGACTCGGTACTGAAAACCGATGATCTCGAGGTATATCTGACCCGTGAGCAACTCAAGCGGTCCGTTAAGGCATCCGTAGATTCATTTGCTATGGGGCTCTCTATGATAGAACACAGTGACTGTCTGCTCACTTGTCTTAGTGTCTCTGATATTCCTGTAAGTAAGAGTATTCATTCAAGCCCTGTACCCTTTGTCCTCGAACCGGTTGAGTACGTATTGGCTTGGAGTCAAACTCTTGATCAAGATAGCGCCAAGATCTGGTTTGAAGGTCTGGTTCGATCTTCGTTTCCTCAATCATAAGACGGTGTACTTGATTTGTGTTGATAACTGTGATTTGTTTTTAGTTGTTACGATTGTAGTGAGCGTATCTCATGAGTCATACTTATTTAGTTCGAAAGCGTAGTACTAAGATACTGTTGGTGATAGTCTCTACAATCACCTACCGTTTCGAAAAGTCATAGGGGTCAGGGGCATCCGGATTGTCTTCTTTCCACTCTTCGTACCACATCATTTGAATGGCTTCCAGATGCCCCTCCGTGGACGCTTCGGGATCTCCTTCAAAGTCTTCCAAATCAATGATCCACTGGTGCAGTTCCGTGAATCGAACGGATAGAGGGTGCAGATTGGGTCGTTCATCGTAGAGTTCTTCAGCGATTTCACGGGTGTTGTTCCAGTTGAGGGGCATGATGATATCCGTAAAGAATGAGTTGAAAGAAGATGTTTGTGATTGTTGCGCGCAAAATATCTATACTGTTGCTATAACGACTTTCGAGTCAATGGAGTCAACATGTCCGATTTTTTTACCAATCCTGTTGTTCAAACCTTACTGGGGTTGGGTGTCTGCTTTGTTCTGGCTTCAGGATTGATGAACCTGTCTAAAAAACTGAGGGAATTATTTCTACCGATTGCAATTTTGGCAGGTGGTTTTGGAATGTTGGCTCGTTACATCGATCCTTCAGTGATGGATGTGGATGTCCTGAAGACGATTGTTTATCACGGGTTGGCGGTTGTTTTTATCTCGGTCGGACTTCAAGTTCCGTCCCCCAATGTGAAAACCAGTGAGTCTTTATCGCTCGGTTTTGCGATATCTTCGATGGGTGCCTTGCAAGGAACGATTGGGGCAGCACTAATCATGCTGATGTCTCTGGTACAAGGTGCGCAGTTGCATCCTGGTTTGGGACTGCTCTTGCCGCTTGGGTTCAACCAAGGACCTGGCCAAGCACTCAGTTTTGGTCGTGCGTGGGAAAGTTCAGGGTTACTGGATGGTGGAGACATTGGAATTATCGTTGCGGCACTTGGGTTTGTGTGGAGTATTTTGGTGGGCATTCCACTGGTGCTCTACGGTCGTAAAAAGGGTTGGTTGGAGGCCGACTTGGAAGGTCAGTCGTTCGATTCAGAAGACTCGTCCAAGAAGTCTGCGGATTGGCTTGATAGTCCAGAGACCTTAACGACAACCGTTGCAACCGTTGTTGGAACATACTTCCTGACCTACCTCTTGATTGATGGAATCACGGGGCAGTTGGCCGGCAAGCAAAAGATTGTCGACATGCTCTGGGGGCTTCATTTCATCATCGCGTTGTTTGTCGCAATGGGTGTGAGGCAGATACTGTCAAGAGGTCAGGACGAAACTGAAACCCATGCACACAATCAGCGACTTCAAGTGGTGAGCAATCTGGCGGTGGATGTCACAACGGCCTCTGGTTTGGTCGCTATTCAGGTGGCGGTACTGTCATCGAATCTAGGAATCATTTTACTCTTGACGACGCTTGGCGGGGTGTCTTCGTTGTTCTTCGCACTGTGGCTGTTCCGAAGGGCGTTTGCCAATCTTCCATTTCATCATTTGGTGGTCTGGTTTGGTTCATGTACAGGGACCTTTCCGATGGGACTCTCTTTGTTGCGGATGATCGATCCGAACCTGAGTACGCCGTGTGCCACCAATTATTCTAAGGGGTCCGCTTTTGCCTTGCTTACATCAGCACCTTTACTCGTTATTCTAGGGTATGCCGTTGGAAACTATCCAGATGGGTATCCAGGGGCGGGTTGGTCAACCGTCGGGATGTTGTTTGCATATTTGGTGCTATTGCTCTTTGGATGGAGCCGAGTATGGGCAAAGACATCAGTTGAATCGAATGCGACTAAATCTTCAGATTGAGTGTCCGCAACCCTTCAGCATCGTGGAAGCGTAGAAAATCTGCAAAGGTGATCTGACTACCTTCGCTTTGTAACGCATCCAGAATATCGATGGCCATATCCATCGAGACAGCATTTTCCTCCGCAGAAGGTGGAAGCATTTCTGTGGGCTTCTCAATGATTTCACTGCCTTCGATGGCTGTTTCTGGAAGATTGGATCGCCATCGTAGCTGTCCAGTAGGATGATAGGCCATGAGTGCCGCATCGGTAGTATTGCGAAGAAAGTACTCTGTGAACGTGTCAAAGTGTATGCGCTTGTTGCCGGGGAGGTGTTCTTCAATGCTCAGTTCAATATCGAATGTCTGAGCGTAGTCGTATAGAATACGCCGCACAGACAGAATGGAGATCGTATCGTCCGCATCTGGGTCGCCAGTCTCAAAATATTGCCGGATTTCCTCATGAGTCATGGCGTCATATTATCATATCGGTCAGGAGTTCAGCCACACCATCGCTGAAAAACTAAGGAGCAAACCAATCAACCCCATTAAATACCAACGGAATTCGTGCCAGATGCCCTCTGGTTGTGGATGCTCACTCATTGAAGAAATGTCTTCCAAAACGGGGGTATCGTTTGTCCATCTGGCAATGGAAGTTGGGGTGGGGATGAGCATTGGTACTTTTGAACAGTACGTCGCGTATTCTGCACCAAAACGCAGATGGCAGAATCGTTCTTGTATCAGTCTGTTTGAGACAATGGCGTAGATCAGCAGAATGGGTATGAATCCGATGAGAAAAGACGGACTACCCCACATGATTCCAAGTCCAATGACCCCAAGTAACTTCCCCAAAACAGAGGGGTGTCGAATAGTCGCGTATGGCCCGGTATCGACCAACCGAACGGGGCCACCGTCTACGTGAGTTCCCGGCGAACCACCACCGGCTATAAATAGATACCCATATACGTACCATACCCAGCAGCCACCGATCGCAATCATTGACCCACCAACGGGGAGTCGCCAAGAGGTGGTACCAAACGCAACGTATCCAAGAGCATCGTCAAGCTGTGTACCCAGCCAACACATCGCCATCGCAGCCGGAAACATCACAAACAGATGAATTCCAAAGTTTCGATACAGTGCGGGGCTTTGAATGGCCTGGAAACACTTTGCAGTTGTGGGTCGGATGCGCATCATTGGGTGTTCTTTGTCGAGTGTGTTACCCACATGTATCCCATTTTGTCTGGGATGCGTAGGGGAAACACATGAATACCAACACTGGCAATCCTACCACGGTAGTTCTACTTGGGCTCAATGTGTTGTTGGCGATATGCGTGTTCTGGTTCAGTGAAA
>CALDQI010000672.1:0-4691 GCA_937911635.1 uncultured Pseudomonadota bacterium
TCGATATAGTCTTTTGAAGCAAACCGCTTGTACAATGGGGGATCGATTCGTATTAGTGCCTCTGGGTCGAGTTTGTATAGAGCATAGGACTCGGCAAAGGCCTCTCCATTGCTAAAATCTGCGTAACGGGTCGGACCTCTACTTCCACTTCGATGGGCCAAAAAAGACTCCACAATTGGACCATCACTCGTTACAGGATTGGCTTCCATACTCGCTATCGCACTCTGCAATCTATCAATCTTCGACAACAAGCTCTGATCCTGTGTTCTATTGAATTGACTCACCAATGCATTGAACTCATCAACCGTCTTATTGTATTGATTGCCATATGCGATGCGGGGTTGATCTGCGATCAGATGTCCCAATTCGTGTACTATCACAACGTGTGCAGAGGAATGTGGCTTCTCAATGGTACCACAGAAACTATATGGCAATCCTTTAAAGGCTTTATCGTACAACGTAATGCTTTGGGTTGTACCATCTCCAACGTTCTCGTATCGAAAAAGTCCAGCCAAACCTCTTCGAGAATTTCCCTTTTCTCGAATCCAGGTCAGACCTCGAAGATACATCACTTCTCGAGGTTCCAGTACCCTCAAGGCTTCTGCCACAATCGCCAGCTGTTCATCTGTCCATGTACCGCTCTTATTTTGAAAAGCTGAAAACAAATACAATTCTTGAAGCTGTGCAGATGAAACCTCTCTATAACGGGGTTCCCATTTTCTACTCTTGGAAATTTTCCACAATCCTTTGGGTTCTTGTCGTACTGAAACAATCCGCTTCTCTGTTGCAGAACGTAGACGAATATCTCTCTCTTCAAACGATTGGTCCTTGTCAAACATCAAATGATACAACGCATACACTTGCGCCCAGTCCAATGAATCCATCGAATACTGTTCATTCGTTCCCCAATGCTGTACAAAACCATCTGTTTTATCCAACTCCGCCTTTACCAGCGCACGTGCCAACTCAGCATCTTCTGTGGTAATCTTGGAGGTGATGAGCCCTGTTGTATCGTAATACCGCGGAATACTGTCATACACTTGAGGAGTGGAGTCGGGACTTGGCATCGTCCCATGGACTTCAAGTTTTTCAAAGTCTATTTCCGTACGCGTCTGATACTTTGGGGGATCTGCTTGTACAGAATCAAATGCTCCGCACCCGACACCGAGCATCACAGCGAATAAAACCAATCCATTCTCCAACTTATTTAGAACACTCTGTATCATCAATCGTACCCTTGTATATTTGATAATGATTTTGACGATGACCCAGGTTCTTTTGTCTCATTTTTACAGTTGTGTGCTTCTGTTCACAGCTTTCGGCGTTTCTTTTCATGACGAATGAGGTCCAACTCTCGGCTTGTTTGACCGGCTACCGAAGTGTTCTCTTCTGCTCGACGAATGAGATACGGCATCACATCTTTGACTGGACCGAAAGGTAAATACTTCGCTACATTGTAGCCCCGCTCAGACAAATTGTAGCTGATGTGATCACTCATACCGTACAGCTGTCCAAACCATACCCGTAGATCTGTCGGATCGACATCGTTCTCTTTCATCAAATCTATGAGCAACAAAGAACTCTCTTCGTTGTGCGTGCCTGCAAACAATGAAATGGTCTCTAGATACTGTACAATATAGCTAAGAGCCGCATCAAAATTGGCATCTGTCTCTTCTTTCGAAGCACAAATGGGTGTGGGATACCCTATCTCTTCAGCTCTCAGGTTCTCCTTCTCCATATAAGCACCTCGAACCAATTTATACCCGATCCGATACCCTCCTGCATTTGCCTTGGCATGCTGTTCTTTGAGGTACTCCATTCTGTCCCAACGATACATTTGAAGGGTATTACAAACGACTGTTCGCTTCGTATTGTATTTTCGCATGAGTCTTTCAACGAGATCGTCTGCTGCATCTTGTATCCAAGACTCTTCCGCATCTACAAGCAACGACACGCCCATCACCTCAGCTTTGGAACACACGATATCAAAACGGTTTTCAATACGGTCCCATTCTGTTTGCTCATCCGGTGTCAGCTCCTGTTGCTCACTCACCTTTTGATACAACGCAAATCGACCAAATCCTGTCGGCTTAAAAACGGCAAAAGGTATCGCATCCTTTTCTTTCACAAACTCCAGCAGCTTCAACGTCTTTTCCAGAGCGCCATCAAAGTGCTGTTCATCCTCTTTGCCCTCAACGGAATAGTCCAAAACAGAACACACTCCCTTTTCGAACATCCGATCGACCACGGGCAAACAATCCTCTTCGTTGACACCACCACAGAAGTGATCAAATACTGTCGCTCGAATCAATCCATCGACAGGCAAGTTTGCTTTAATCGCAAAGTTGGTCATCGCCGTACCAATCCGAACCAAGGGTTCATTTGCAATCATGCGAAAGAGAAAGTATGCCCGCTCGAGTTCTGAATCTGACTTCAGTGAAAATGCACTCTTTGTATTTTCAAAAATGTTTTCCATACACCACCTTTCCAAAACAACGAATCAATTCACTGTAACTTGTTTTTTAGGGGATCCTCTAAAATATCCTTCGAACTCATCACGTGATGATGGGTCCTATTGATATCGAACGAAAACAGGGCTCTAATGAGCCCTGTTACAGTATGGAAATCCGTTGATTATTTACGCTTTCGTCGAAGGAACGGGAATACCATCAACACCATCGGCCACAGACCAGCTGGATTACTGGTCGTTGAACAGGAGGCTGCATCTTCCTTTTCTTCATCTCCACCATCCACAACATCCTCAGCAAGTGGGTCTGTTCCACTAGCAACTTCATCTCCATCGGAAACACCATCGCCATCAGAGTCTGGATTGTTTGGATCGGTACCGTACTCAAGTTCTTCTGAATCGGTCAAACGATCGTCATCTGAATCCGCATTGTTTGGATCAGTTTCATTTTCCATCTCCTCAACATCAGACAAGCCATCATCATCTGAATCCGAAGAGGTTGGATCGGTTCCATTTTCTTGCTCATCAGCATCAGAGAGACCATCATCATCCGAATCACTATCGAGTGGATCGGTACCCAACTCTTGCTCTTCGCCATCCGTCAAACCATCATCATCTGAATCACTATCGAGTGGGTCAGTGCCACCAGCAACTTCATCTCCATCGGAAACACCATCGCCATCAGCATCATCCGTTGTAATATCTGGGTCTTCACCATCGAGTAGACCATCATTATCAACGTCTGGATTGTTTGGATTGTCATCTTCTCCATCATTCAGTCCATCATCATCACTGTCTGAATCAACGGGATCGGTACCATTCGTAATCTCTTCGCCATCCGTCAAACCATCATCATCTGAATCACTATCGAGTGGGTCGGTTCCACCAGAGACTTCGTCACCATCATTCAGTCCATCATCATCTGAATCATTGTCAATCGGATCCGTACCACCAACAAGTTCATCGCCATCGTCAATGCCATCATTGTCTGAGTCACTGTCTGCTGGATCCGTTCCGTTTGTTATCTCGTCTCCATCGGTAATACCATCACCATCAGCATCATCAGTGGTATTGTCTGGGTCGATTCCGTCTAACACACCGTCATTGTCAACATCTGGATTGTTAGGGTCATCATCTACTAGATCACTCAGTCCATCATCATCACTGTCTGAATCAACGGGATCCGTTCCATTCGCGATCTCGTTCCCATCAGTGATTCCATCATTGTCTGAATCACTATCTGTTGGATCTGTGCCATTTGTAACCTCATCACCATCGTTGATTCCGTCACCATCAGAGTCATCATTTAATGGATCTGAACCACCGACGACCTCAGCGCCATCACTCAGTCCATCATCATCACTGTCTGAATCAACAGGATCCAACCCATTGACAATTTCAGACCCATCAGACAAGCCATCATCATCTGAATCTGTATCGAGTGGATCGGTTCCGCCAGCAACTTCATCTCCATCGTCGATTCCGTCACCATCAGAATCATCATTTAATGGATCTGACCCAGCAGTCACTTCGTCTCCATCATTCAAGCCATCGTCATCTGAATCTGAATCAACAGGATCTGTCCCATTCGTAATCTCATCACCATCGTTGATTCCATCATCATCAGAGTCACTATCAATCGGATCCGTACCACCTGTCAGCTCATCTCCATCTGTGATCCCATCACCATCTGAATCTCCGCTTACTGGGTCTGTTCCCGCTAAGACTTCATCACCATCGTTGATTCCATCATCATCACTGTCTGAATCAAATGGATCTGAGCCATAGGTTACTTCATCTGCATCGTTGAGACTGTCATTGTCATCGTCATCATCACACAAATCTCCCAAACCATCTGAGTCATTGTCTTCCTGACCAGAATTCGAAACGGCTGGACAATTGTCATTTCCATCATCGTATCCATCACCATCATTGTCGGTGTTGTTTGGATCCAATCCGGCGTCAATCTCGTCACCATCGTTGATTCCATCACCATCTGAATCTGGATTGGTAGGGTCAATACCCAGATCAACTTCGTCACCATCACTTACACCGTCTCCATCACTGTCTGGGTTGGTTCCATCGGTGTAGTAGGTGTAGACCTCATCAAAGTCATCCAAACCGTCTGAGTCTGTGTCGTCTATGTTTGGATCCATTCCCAACCCAATCTCGGTATTGTCTGACACACCATCCTCGTCCGTATCATCTTCCGAACAGACAAAGA
>CALDQI010000673.1:0-4691 GCA_937911635.1 uncultured Pseudomonadota bacterium
GGAGTACCTGTGTTGTCTTGCGGTCCGACAACGTGGCATTTGTTTGTTCCATTTTTAACCGTCATGCGCCAACGTCAGCTGGATTGGCAAGGATCCTTAGATGTGGTCATCGCCGAAGAGTTGGTTGAGTCTGCTCACTTTGAAAAGGAATGGGCCAGGCTCTGTGACAAGGCAGAAGAACGCGGAGTGGCACTGAACCTTCGTCATCATGCACGAAGTGGTCAGCCCACCATTCAATTTGTGACTTCAGAAGATGAAATTTCTGGATTGCCTCTCGTGGTTCATGTCCCCTTGTTGACGGGTGCAGATCGCGGAACGATTGAAGCGGGTGTGAAATGTTTTAAATGGACAGCCCAGTCTGGTTTGTGGGTGGGGGTCAACAACTCCATCAATGCACTCCATTTCTTCGAGAGATGTTTTGCTGCCACTCGCTTGCCTCCGGTATACCACGTCGGTTCTGTGAAGAACCTCTTGGGAACCGTAGGATCAGAAAACTTGGTATTTGCCTATTCAAATCGCTACTCCATCTTTGATTGGGGTGAGATGCCCGATCAGATTCCAAGCAAAGGGTACTGCCTGGCGAGTATGGCGTGGATGTTCTTTGATGCATTTGGAACGGCTGAGAAGTGGCAAGGCTGGAGTGTCAATGGAGTGGATGCGGCCGTATTGTCTGAACTCCAGCAGGATGGACTCGCTCACCACATGGTGGGTCTTGTTGATCGCAATGGTCAAGATGTTGGACTCGATACCCAAACCACGTTGCTGAAAGTATCTCGTGTGAATGTGATTAGGCCCGGTCTCACAGATGGTGTGTACGATTACATAGCCTATGCAGAACGTCCGGTGGATGCACTGGTTCCATTGGAGATAATCTTTCGATTTGGTGTTCCCAACGGGTCTTCTTTGATGAAGCGTGTTGGAAACGATGAATATTTGGCAGAGTTGGGCTTGTCTACCAAACCAAATTTCGGGGATGTGTTTGCAGAGCCGGTCATTGAATACTCAACCAAGTTGGAAACAACCGATCGATACATTCCAAAAGCAGAGGCGTGTGCAGTTGCAGGACTCACCGATGGCGAGATGCATCGTTTAACAGAAGTGGTTCGCATCGTCGCCCATCGATTGAATGAAGTATTCGCCGCTGCTGGGTTGTTGCTTTGGGATGGTAAGCTCGAGTTTGCCTTTGCCGAGAAGGATGAATCGGGAAATCGACGATTCAAACTGGTGGACTCTATTGGACCAGATGAACTTCGTTTGACGTACAACGGTGTTCAGTTGTCCAAAGAATGTTTGAGACAACCTTATCGAGGTACGCCATGGCATCAAGCGACTCAGCAAGCCAAATCGCTCGCCAAAGAGCGTGGGCAAACAGATTGGAAATCGATCTGTACAGCAGAATTGCAATCTGCTCCCGCACCATTGTCAACAGAGTATTTGGGTCAGATCAGTGGAATGTACCAAGCGCTCACCAATGCAGTATCCGAGTCTTTGTATGGACAACGTGTCTTTGCAGATGCACCAAGTCTGGATAGCGTAGCGACGTCTTTGGAATCTTGATGACGATGGGTTCGCACAAAGTTTTGATAGTTGGTTCTGGCGGTAGAGAGTTTGCGCTGGCTGAACGGTTTGGCGCAGATACTTCAGTGTCCCAAGTCTTTGTGGTGCCTGGAAATCCGGCGATGCAGCAACTGTCAAAGTGTGTTTGTTTGCAGGGTCGGGCTGTAGAACTTGCTCGGCAGCATGACGTGGACCTAGTGATTGTCGGTCCTGAGAAGCCTTTGGTGAATGGACTTGCCGACGAACTTCGTGCGCTCAGTATTCCAGTGGTTGGCCCGTCAAAAAGTGCCGCCATACTGGAGGAGTCCAAAATTGCTTCAAAGCAGTTTATGCAGGCGGTTGGGATTCCAACTGCGAGATGCTCTTGGCACGATGGTGTCGAGAGTGCAATGAAGAGATTGGACGATTGGTCTGTAACCGATGGTGTGGTGATCAAGTCGGATGCATTGGCTGGTGGTAAAGGCGTGGTGTTGTGCGATTCTGTAATCGAAGCCAAGAAGATCGTGCATGCTTTCATGGAAGATCCAACCGTCACGGTCAAAACAGACCGCATTTTATTTGAAGAGAAACTCTATGGTGTAGAGCTCTCGGCGTTTGCACTGTGTGATGGTCACACGTGGCGATGGCTCGGCGTTGCTTGTGATCACAAGCGTGTGGGAGACAACGATACCGGACCCAATACAGGTGGCATGGGAACCTTTATACCTGAAGACTTCCTGACGGATCATCAGCGCAGTGAAATAGAACGTATTTTTGATTTGGTGGTGAAAGGAATGGCAGACAGAGGCACTCCGTATCAGGGCATACTCTTTGCTGGTTTGATGATCAATCCGTCTGGTGTGCGATCCGATTCTGATGATCAAGTGTCTGTGGTGGAATTCAACATTCGCTTGGGTGATCCAGAGACACAAGTATTGCTGCCAACTTTGGAAGGCTGCATCTTTGAGGTTTTCCATGCGGCAGCTTTAGGAAGGCTTGAACAGTGCAATGCTGATTTACAACAGTCCAAATACGCAGTCCACATTGTTGCGGCTGCCAAAGGTTATCCAAGCATTGATGGTACCCCCATTCCGAAGGGTGATGCAATCTCTATCGGTGAATTACCGGACAATACCAGCGTGGTCTGTGCTGGGGTCTCAGTATTGGATGAATCTCTCGTCACCAGTGGAGGTCGAGTGCTCGGTGTCACAGGAATAGGACCAACGTTGGGAGAAGCGCGTACCTTGGCCTATGAAGCAATCGCACAGGTCCAATTTGAAGGGATGCATCATCGCACAGATATAGCCAGTCCGCAACGGATGAGGTTTTAATGCAACCGTCAAATGCCCCAATGCGAGTGGTTTTATTTGCATCGGGTCGTGGGAGCAATGCGCGTACCATTATGGAGATGGCGTGCCAAAAAGATGTGAACGTAGAAGTCGTTGCGCTCATCACCAATAAAGCCACCGCTCCGGTGATACAAGTGGCAGAGCACTATGGGGTTCCAAGTCACATCGTTCCCGTTCGGAGACAGGAGACGGGGCGGGCTACCCGATTGGAACACGAGAGCCGAATTCATGAAGTGCTCAAACAATACGAGTGGGAATACATCTGCTTAGCCGGGTATATGCGAATCTTTACACCAGATTTTGTCGAGGCGTATCCTCATCCAGAGTTTCCAGTATCACGGGTCATCAACATCCATCCGTCGATGTTGCCGGAATTTAAAGGGGCTTCAGCCTATGATGATGCCTTTAACTATGGTGTCAAAGTATCTGGAATCACCGTTCACTTTGTCAGTGCGGGTGTCGATGAAGGTGTGATAATTGCGCAGGAATCGTTTGATCGATTGCCGAACGATGATCTCAGCCAGTTCAAAGCCCGTGGTTTATCCGTAGAGCATCGCCTCTATCCCAAAGTGCTGTTGTCTTTGTCACGGGGTGACTTTGTGACCCAGTCTGATCCCTTTTCCATATTTCTGACCCCTTATTCTTGAGAGAAAATTGGTATGTCTCACGTATTTCGAATCGAAACCCAATTGATGATTCCCACGCAGTCCAGTGCTCGTTTGCTTAGAGAAGCGCGAGAGTATCTCGGAGTGGAACTTGAGGACTTAATATCTCTGAAAGTGTTTCGCATCTCTACAGCGTCAGAACCGAATGTAGAACAGATAGAAGAAGTGTTTGTAGACGCCATTATGGAGCAGGCATATTGGTCAGATGGACTCAGTACCCTAGAAAAGTCTCCCGTTTGGACTATTGAGGTTCAATATCGTCCCGGTGTGACAGACAATGTGGCTCGAAGTGCGGAAGAGGCACTGGGATTGGTTGGTATCAACAGTGCGTCGGTAGCAACAGGTCAGCTGTGGCTAGTCTATGGAGAGGTGGCTCGAGAGTCGGTGGAAAGAGTCGCGCTTGAACTGCTCGCAAATGACCTGATTCAACGGATTGATATTCGAGACTGGGCGGAGACACTTGAGTGGAATCGCTTTGACAGCGTTCGATTGCCCAGTGTGGAATTGGGTGTGCTCGGTGACCTTTATCAAACGCACGATCATAGACAATCTGTCGATGATTGGATGATCTGGTCACAAGACAATTGTTGGGCTCTCAGTACGGAAGAAGTTTCTCATTTGAGAAATCATTATGCCTCTGAGGCGATGAAGATGCAACGTAATCAGATGAGATTGCCAGCAGAACCGACCGATGTAGAGGTGGAGGTGATAGCCCAGTCTTGGTCGGAGCATTGTAAGCACAAGATTTTTGCGGCTCACATTGACTACATAGAGGGGAACCTTGCATCAGAACACATACAGGTGGGTTCCAAAAAGGTCAATTCTCTCTTTAAATCCTACATTCGTAAAGCGACATTGGATGTGGAACGGGACCGTAACCTACCTTGGCTTCGTTCCATTTTTCACGATAATGCTGGCGTGGTGTCTTTCGATGATGCAGTCGATGTGTCGATTAAAGTGGAAACCCACAACTCTCCTTCAGCGCTAGATCCGTATGGGGGTGCAATCACCGGTATTTTGGGTGTAAACAGAGACATTTTGGGCGTTGGGTTGGGGTCAAAACCGATTGGAAACATGGATGTCTTTTGTTTTGCCGATCCTTCTTGGCCACTCGAAGGAGATGAAACTGCAATGCCTGTGG
>CALDQI010000674.1:0-1879 GCA_937911635.1 uncultured Pseudomonadota bacterium
CCGAAGCTGTATTCCATCCATCACAATCGGCATCATTGGATCGTGAGGGCGAGTATGGGTCCATATCATCACAGTCTATAGACGCAGGGATTCCATCTTGGTCACAGTCACTTGATTGCCCGATTGTCGGATTGGTATCATCGCAATCCAAAGGTATCCATACTCCATCTCCGTCCATGTCATGAACACTGATCGAGATATCCAACTTATGATTTGGATCTACATTGCCACTTGCTACACGTGTTCCCCACTGCAACTGATCGACGCTGACTTGGGGGACATACCACTGATGATTTTGATTGATTTCAGGGAAGTGTACTTGGGGTGTTGGCATGGAATAGTAACTTGAATAGAGAACGCCAATAGACCATGGGAGGTTTACTTTTGCCCCAAGAAAAGCATCTCGAACAACAGTCTCGGAAAATGGACATCCAGTGTTTACGGCAAAGTTGTTTCTAGAGAGAGGGTTTTGATAGCTGTCTCTATTTTGATTTAGACTCCAATATGACGTATACCACGATGTCCTAAATATTGCGTTTGAGTGTCTAATTTCGTCAACAGTCCATGTACATTGATCAAAAGAATCTGGACCGATTGGAACCCTTAAAAATCCATGGAAGTTACTGATTGTTAGATCGGTAACCATCTCAGAAAACAAAAACGATGTATTACCGGATAGACTGAGCAAGGAATCGCCTCCACCTTGTATTAAGGTGTATCCAGAGGTACACGAGCCCGTACCCCAACACTCATCATCGTCACAGTCGGTAAGGTTGTCCGAATCATTGTCAATTCCATCGCTACACTGTTCGGAGCATGAAATATCCGAAAAGCAGTAGGCATCTTCACAATCCATCAGCCCGTTGCCGTCATTGTCAATTCCATCATCACAAATCTCTGTCACGATCACACCATCGCAATCTGGATCCAATACAAGTGAACCCAAAGAGGTGTCATTGTCATCACAATCATCAGCTGTCAACGAACCATCACAGTCAGCGTCATATTGAACAGAACCCAGAGATGTATTGGTGTCATCGCAATCATCGCCACCGTGTAGGTTTGAATCGACACCATCGCCATCTTGGTCGTAATCGGAGAGACCGTCACAATCTGAATCCACACCATCATACCAAGTTTCTACAGCTCCTGGGTATATTGTCGAGTCACCATCGTCACAGTCTCCTGAATTGATATCAAAACCATCTCCGTCAACGTCAAAACACACCGCCCCCCAAACTGGTCGAGGCAGGGCCCAAGCAGTTGCACCAGAGTCAAAGGAGGATGGTTGAGAAGATAAGTTTGAGACACACCAACCAGATAAGTCTTGATTGAAAGAGGAGGCTCCAGTAAACATCCAATCCATATCCGCAACATTAGAAGTGTTCCAACCCCCTATATCTTGATTGAAAGAAGTCGCATTGTTGAACAGTTCATACATATCAGTGACATTTGAAGTGTCCCAATCGCCGATGTCCTGGTTGAAAGAAGTGGCATAGTAGAACATGGAGCCCATAGATGTGACATTTGAGGTGTTCCAACTTCCGATATCTTGGTTGAAGGCATTTGCATTGTAGAACATCCCGCTCATATCAATGACGTTTGAAGTGTCCCAATCAGATAGGTCCTGGTTGAAAGACCATGCTTCTTGGAACATCGCCTGCGTATCGTTAACGTTAGATATATCCCAGTTACCAATGTTTTGATTGAATGACGTAGCCTCCATAAATAGCCCCATCATACTGGTGACACTACTTGTATCCCATGAATTAATGGAACCATTGAATGATGTAAAAGAGAATAAATTAGAGAAACTTGTGATACCGCTAGTACAAGTACTTTCTACAGCACTCCAATCTTGGATTGAAATAAGTGTCCA
>CALDQI010000675.1:0-3445 GCA_937911635.1 uncultured Pseudomonadota bacterium
AAAAAAATTTAAATTCAATAAAATCGCCGCTATTGAATCGAAGTTGTCAGTATACCCACCAATTGCACGCACAGCCACAGCCCGCACTGCTGGAGTATCTGATGAGTTCTCCGCTATTTTCATCAGAGCAGAATTCACTGCGGGAGCTGGAACACCACCCAGATGATGAATCGCCTGCTGGCGACCATTTAGCGTTGTGTCTTGAATACGTTCGGCCGCCACTCGAGCTATCGCGTTGCGCTTTTCACCCTTCAAACCTTCTAAGACACCAATCCGAAATGCCTTAGTATCCGCATCAACAAGCCCTTCTTTCAAGCATTCTTTCGTTTGTTCTGGCTCAAAAATTCGAAGTTGCTCGGTGGCAAACTGTTGCAACTCTTCATCTCCAGAACGAAGTGCCGTACAGATCGTTTTGAGGTCTTTCTTCGGTACTGCAGTCTGAATGTCGGATTTGGTAATGGTATTGGGGTTGAGTTCCGGACCTGTACATGCCAAAAACATACTGGCTATCAATGCCGTCATGATCTCTCCTTACAATTGTGGATATCGGGGGCAGTTTTGGAAAATATCATAGCCGAATCGGAGATAAATAACCAATACAAAGCGAAGGAACACTAATTTTCAGTCTCTGCAACGATCTACCTAGCACTTCGAACCAAACGGAACCCAATGTGTTCAGCGCCCAAGTTTTTGGGGAAGTCAACCCCGTTTTCACGCAACGCAACCTGTGCGATGGATGTAAACCCACCCCCGCGCACTCTTCGAAGTTTCGGTCTATCGAAAGTATCCCAACACCATTCCCATACATTTCCAGTGACGTCACACAATTGGTATCCGTTGCGCTGCAACTCACACACGGGATGTCGCTCTACATCAGAGTTGTCTCGCACCCATCCCACTTCGGAAGTGGTTTCTGAGTCCGCATACGGCATCACAGGATTTAGACTGGAAAAGGTCATCCATTCTTCATCTGTGGGCAATCGATAGCCTGTACAATCCTGTTCCATTTGAACGGACCCTGTAGTTTCTTCTTTGCGATAACACTGAGAAAGTCCTTCAAGCATACTCATCTGGTTGGCAAACTCTAAAGCTTGCAGCCAATTGATATTGCTCTTTGGACATTCTGCACCACAGACATCGTCACGCTCCTCTCCTTTTATCTGCTGCCATAGTCCAACCGTGACCTCAGACTCTCCAACCAACAAATCGTCTACTGGATGCATCTTGTAGCCTAGGAGCCCTGGACAGGACCAGTTGGATCTATGGGTTAGTTCACCAAACCCTATCTCCCCGACAATTACAGCATTCGTGAGGACGCATTGCCGCTCACCATACCATAACTGAAGTTGATGTGTCTTGCGCATCGAAACGGCTTCAACACTCCAGAGATTGAAATCGCGATTGACCACCGTTTGTCCATCCATTGTCAGCACAAAAGACTCTCCCACCGGCAAATCCTCCACACCAACCACCACATCTCTGGTGCAGCCTAACAGTCCAATCAAGATTACAAAATGCATTGTGTCTCCTACATCTTAGGGCACTGTATCACATCGACAACACAGATAAAAGCCGATATAAGTTGTGTATGAACGTGTATTTGGAATTTCTTGGATGTCGACTCAACGAAGCCGAACAGGCTTCTTGGCAGCGACAGTTCACTGCTATGGGACATAAGGTCGTGCAATCTCCGACGGATGCGCATGTTATGGCCGTGAATACTTGTGCGGTCACCAACGAAGCCTCTAGAAAATCAAAGAAACGACTCCGAGATTTACACAAAGGGAATCCAAGTGCCAAAGTCGTGGCCACTGGGTGCTTCGCCACTCTGGCGAAAGACACCATCAAAGAGCAATTGCATGTCGACATGGTAGTTTCCAATGGTGATAAAGCCACGATGGCAAAACAGATCATTGACACGTGGAATGATGACATGCCAAGACTCGCTGAATCTTCGGAGGCGCAGCCGGCCTTTGCACAAACGCGAACTCGAGCGTTCGTCAAGGTTCAAGATGGCTGTCACAACCGTTGCTCTTTTTGTATTGTCAGCACTGCTAGAGGTTCTGAGCGCTCTATTCCCATACAAGATGTGGTTAAAGACATTCAAGGTCTACATCGAGATGGGTATCAAGAAGTTGTATTGGCCGGTGTTCATTTGGGTGGATATGGCTCCGACACGGGAGAAAATCTGCGTTCGTTGATTGAGGCCATTCTAAAAGATACGGATGTCCCTCGCATACGGATTGGTTCTCTGGAACCTTGGGATTTCCCCGATAAGTTCATTGAACTCTGGAGCAATCCTCGCATGTGTCCACACTTGCATTTGCCGTTGCAGTCAGGTTCTAACAAAGTCCTCCGGCGCATGATTCGACGCTGTTCTGTTGAAAGCTATGAAGCATTGGTGACCCAAGCGCGAGAGCAAAACCCATTGTTCAACATCACCTCTGATCTCATCGTTGGATTTCCCGGAGAAACTGAACAGGAATTCCTTGAAACCGTAGAGACCGTAGAAAGAATTGGATTTGGAGACATGCATCTATTTTCCTACTCCGATCGCAGTGGTACTCCGGCGTCTAGAATGTCGAAAAAAATCCCCAAAAAGGTCGCTCGAGAAAGAATCCAGCGAATCAAACCCATTGTAACAGCAGCCAGATCCGCTCTATTACAGAAACACATTGGGCAATCAGAGTCTGTACTATGGGAGCGAGACACCAAACACATCGAGGTCGATGGAGTCCCCAGATTACTTTGGAGTGGATACACTCGCAACTACATCCGTGTACGAGCACATACGCCACTTAATCAAGCATTGTTCAATCAGATAACCCCCATTGAAGTGGTCGAAACCAGTGCAGATGGTTCTCTGGTGGCAAGTCTGTCTGACCGCTGACAGAAGATTCATTTGCAACTTGCGGCACCTACCTTGAAACTATGTTATCATGTGGTGTACATTTGAGGACAGATCATGCATTCCATTCATCCCCCTACATCCCTGTTTACTCCATCTCCCGTTCGTATCGTGGATGTCACGGCACGGGACGGTTTACAAAATGAAAAAGATATCGTTCCAACAGAAACTAAAATCCAATTAATTGAACGGCTTGTAAAAGCAGGACATAAAGATATTGAAGTTACAAGTCTGGTGCGCCCGTCCTGGATCCCTCAGCTGGCAGACGCTGAGCAAATATTGCAACACTTGCCACAAGCTGACGATGTTCGATTTTGGGCCCTCATTCCGAACCGTAAAGGAATGGAACGAGCACTGAATGTTGGTGTAAGCCACGTTGCAACGTTCATGTCTGCATCGCAAACACACAACCGAAAGAACCTCAATCGCACTCAACTGGAAAGCCTTGAAAACATCCGTATTGTCACTGAGATGGCACTGGATGAAAGGGCCACTGTTCGGGCTTATCTGTCAACGGTATTTGGATGTCCATACGAA
>CALDQI010000676.1:0-3493 GCA_937911635.1 uncultured Pseudomonadota bacterium
ACAAAGCCCAGTGGTTGTTCCCATTGTCCAGCATCAGCGGGTACGACGGTACTCGCACTGGGACCATTGAACAAGGAGTTGTACGGTAAGTTCTGCGTGCATCCAGAACCGAGGAGCAACCAGATCATCGGTTCACCACCTGTGTTTGCAGTGTGTATTTGGTGCCGGAGTTTGGATTCACATCAAATATCGACAGTGTACTGTGGGCAACATCTTCAACCAAGTCACCCGTATAGTTTGAGACGACCAACTGATGACCATCGGGGGTCAAGGCCATCGCATAGGGGTTTTCTCCCATGCTTTGAAATTCGGCAATTTGAATTCCGCCACCGATTGAGAGATCAAACACCGTCACTGAGTTTGCATTGAAATTACTCACAAACAGTCGATTGTAAAGGGTGTCTAATAGCATTGTACCAGGTCCCATACTGGTGCGGGTTCTTTCACCAGCATCATCTTCTCCACCAATCGGAAGAGGCAACCAATCACTTTGGATATCGTAGATGCGATCGCTGGTGGCATCATCTTCAACTTCTGACATGTCGATGATAAAGACCGCTTCTGGAGAGTCTCCAATGGCAAAGAGCTCTCTGCCGTTTGGGTGGGGCAGAACTTGTCTAAATCCTGCGGACCCCATCGAGGTCGGTAGAACAAGACGGGCTTCCTCATCTAGATAATTCCTATCGACAAACTCGCCTTGAGAATCATCTCGGATGTCTATAACGGCAATGTGAGGCATGAGTTTACTGGACGCGTATAGAAAACCACGATCAATATCGATGGATAGATCTGTCAATCCGATACCAAATGTTGTTGTATCGACAACACTGGTCTCTAGTGGAATCGTATTGCCTTCAGCATCTCCCTTGGTTGTCTCAAAATTGATTTGGTCTCCAAGTGTGGGATAGCGATAGACCCTCCGCAATGCTTCTGGGCTAGATCCGATGGCATGTCCAACTCGAGTGACAGACTCGGCAATGCCTCCATAATATATAAACCATTGTTCGGTGTCATCAGAATAAGCCGGTAGGGGATGTCGAGCACCGTCTAGATGGAACCAGCCGGAATCCAGACTCGAAGTGTCACTTCGCTCCCAGTCATCAGAAGTCATATTGGGCAAAGAGATATCGCCATTTTGAAGTGCAGAGCCAATTCTCCAGCGTTCCCCATCAAACCCGGAGTACCAGACGCGGTATCCATCGTCTTCAATCTGGAACTTGGCATCTCGAACGCCTGAATCATCCCAATTTCCTGGTCTACCCAGTTCAAACCATGGTTCAGAAGTCGTACTCCACAACTCTCCGTTCCATTGACTGAGTCCGATCTCCCAAGTTTTGTCGTCTGTCCCAGCATAGATCAATGTGGGGGTCTCGTTGATGAGAAGCCAATCGGTTGGTTCAACACGTATCGATGCCCAGTCATCGTGGGGTTCAACCAGTATTGTACTCTCAGACCAAGTGCTTCCGTCGTCTGAACTGGTCTGAGACAGTATGCTGCTTTGCGCTTGGTCGTTGACGGCCGCATAGGCGAGATGCCAACTGTCGTTGTGTTGCCATAAGATTGGAGATTCGATTGACACTGTCGAGTCGGATGGTTCAACCCACAGACCCTGCTCTCCAGTTTCGGTTAGGTAACCAACTCTGCCGACCCCACTAGAATCTTTCATCGCAATCACACTGACGGTTCCTACTTGATCCGCAATGTATAGCCCTCCGGCTGAGTTTGCACCAAAGAGGTCTGTATCCAACCATTGACCGACAGAAACGGTCAGTGCCCATCCCTGTGTTTCCAATAGAGCGGTTTCTCCCACTTCGACAGTGCCTTGATACCCAGCAGACTCTCCTTCTAGACGAAACGCAGACATGGGTGTCGCTTGCATCCCCACTTTTGGTGGGGTGTCGCTTTCAATGGCTGTATTTAAGACAATCCCAAAATCTTCCCAGTACTCACCGTCGATGCTCTCTGCATAGGCTATATCCCACAGTCCATTCTCCTCAATGGCGTACCACATGCGAAAACGATCGGACTCTTCTGAAACAACAGGAGCCCCGATATTATAAGAATCGTTTCTGATTGTGGATGCTGGAGTCCAATTGTCAACGTCGTTAGACCGCCACTGCCGAATTTCTATAGTACCGTTGAGCTCAATCGTAGCAAACAGACGCCATTGATTGATTCCAAACTCTTCTACGGCTGTAACATCGATAATTGTCCCTTCCTCTGGGGCAACCATCGTATTGCCCAGGCGCCAGTTCCCACCGGCATCTTGAGTTGCCCGAGCAATCCACGATCCTGTGTCATCCTCCGCAACTAGAGTCATATACAATTCTGTATCTTTTCGAATCAGGGTGGGGGACGATAGGGTACCCCCATCCAAACTTAAGATGCTGTTGTCTCTGAGCTGCCATTCATAGTCTTGTGCATTCCAACTAGCCACTCCAATTTGACCGTCCATGGTAAAATAGGCTTCTGCCCCCCAAATAAAGAGGTCTTCGATTTGCTGACCGAGTAAAGATTCTATCGAACCAAGTTCATTGCCCAAGCCTTGAATGGTGAAGTCAGTGGCGTTGATACTGCTCAAGCGCTGATAACCGGACTCTTCTGGTACCCAAATATCCCATGTCCCCTCAATCCAATCCAACGTCCAGAAATCATCGGTTAACCCGCTGAGTGACTCTAGTTCTTCGGTGTCTAAGGACTCTCCATAGTATGTTGGTAAGGTTTCCAGTCTGCTGAGACTGGCGACAGACCCAGAGTCGTCAGCATCGATAAAGACCGATTCGCCCAATACTTCTAGTGGCCATGGAGGAATGATTTGCATTGGGTCTCGGGCAATGTTGACCACGCTGATGTCATGACTGGTCCGATTTCCAACAAAGCCAAGGTTGGTTGTTGTATCGAGTACGATGTCGATTGGGTCACTAGAGACTTCCAGTTTGCCACTTCCATTCGTTCCTCGTGTTGACATCATGGGCAGACTTGGATCAGATACATCGATTAGGTATAGATCGTCATCGTCTGTGCGGGTCCGCGAGTCTTCTGAAAATCGAACGCTCACCATCGCGATGTTGTCATTTGTGAATGCCATGTTTCCCACAAAACTGGGTAAGGAAAGGGTGGCAGATTCAATTTCATGACTGTAGTTTACTGGTGCATCGGTATCGATCGAGTCCCAAGCAATACTCAGTAGGGATCCGTCTGCGAAGTTGACATAAGGATTGGCATTACTGGTTAATAAATACCACGAACCATCTTCCGATTCTCGAAAGGCGAGGTCTGTTGCACCTGAAATACAAGAGCCAATTTCAATCGTTCCAAAGTCATATCTTTC
This sequence comes from uncultured Pseudomonadota bacterium, assembly GCA_937911635.1. Lineage (GTDB taxonomy): Bacteria > Myxococcota_A > UBA796 > UBA796 > UBA796 > CAJWHX01. Next base: position 3,332 of record CALDQI010000676.1, read on the forward strand.
TGAAGGATATGAGGCACAGTCCCCAAGATTTGGTAGGGGTTTTGAAATTGTACATCCGAGTAACCAAAACAGCATTTACTTACGTCCTGTCAATGCAGCTTGTGCTGCAGCCAATCTTGCCACGGGGACGCGGAAAGGCGAGCATGAAACATAATCGAGTCC
>CALDQI010000677.1:0-7020 GCA_937911635.1 uncultured Pseudomonadota bacterium
AGAATCTCTACAGAGAAACTCTGTAATAAGAGAGTGATTTTCTCTTTGAAAACACTCGAAGAAACACTCGACTACTCTGCAGTACCCACAGTCTCTACAGCCTCACATAGACCGCCGTGATCGTGGTCATCCCCTTCGTGGTCGTGTGTAATTACGCATTCTTCACCATCGGCACAATCTGCATCTGTTTCACAGTCATAGGCATCGCCTCCACAGGCGATAAAGAGTGAAATAAACAGTAGTTGAATCGCTTTCATACATTCTCCAAGTTCAAAAGGTCCCTCAGTTACAAATGGAACATAACCCATAAAATACCCGTCACAAAACGTATGAAATAAGATTGATTAGAAGGTGCTCACCGCGTCTTTTTCAACGCCTTTTTCCGGGCTCGAACCTCTCGAAAGAAATCTTGTAACAAGGCGACACACTCCTCTTCGAGCACCCCAGCCTCAAACGTGTAGTGATGATTCATCTGGCTGTGGCTGGTAAAGTCGTGGACTGAGCCCAAGAAGCCACTCTTGTGATCACGTGCCCCAAATACACAGTGTTCGATCCTAGAGAGCCACATCGCACCACTGCACATTGGACAGGGTTCTAGAGTGACAAACATTGCACAGCCTTCCAGTCTCCAATCCCCAATAACTTTAGCGGCTTCTTTGATGGCGAGGACTTCCGCATGGGCAATGGGGTCTTTGTCTAATTCTCGTCGATTGTGGGCTTCGGCGATGATTTTGTTGTCCTTTACGATCACCGCTGCAACAGGGACTTCTCCAAGTTTTGCGGCCTCTTTGGCGAGTTCAATCGCCCGCCTCATAAAGACTTCTGGGGGATCTGTGTAGGGTGGTGTAGGATCAGACATGGGTGATATAGATGGTTGTTTGAAATCAATTTGGGTTACTAGGGGTTAACTCTTTGAGGTCCGTTATTCATGTCCAAAGTTTCTCCATTCACCATTGTTGCATCCGATATGACGCTTGAGGAAACCCTGCAGTACGGTCCAACAGTTCGTAGAGTGTTGAGACGATTGAGGTTTCCAGATTGTACCAGATGTTCAGTGCGGTTCGATGAAACATTGGAAGAGGCTGTGTTAAATTATGGTCTTGATTTAGAGAAGGTGCTCATGGTACTCAATGCCACCATTGTTAAGGAACGTGTACTAGAGTCGAATCTGAGACAAAGAAGAGGAACAGCATGATTTGGATATGGATATTGATGTGTATGCACTTGGCGATTGCCGATTCAGTCACGCTAAGCACTCCGTTTATGGGTGACTTTGTCATCGAAGAGGCAGGGAAGGGCAAGCGGGCGGTGATCTTTGTCCATGGAGAAAATGAAACTGGTGCCCACATGGCCAGACTCTCCGACTTTTTTGCATCCCGGAAACTTCGTACAGTTCATTTTGACTTAGCTGGTTCAGGAGAGCGTTCGACTGAAGATGCCGTGTATCCATTTATGCATTTGGAAGTGCAGGCGATCATCAAACATCTTCAAGCAGAGGGTGTGCGAGATGTCCAGTGTGTTGGGTCTGGATTTGGGGCGATTTTGTGCATGCAAGCCATTTCTGAAGCGACGCCACTGTCTCAGATTGGCATCATCAATCCTGTGCACACCAAGTTCAATCAGAGCCTATTTAGCAACATTGATGTCTACCCCAAAATGCATCCCATTTTTGTGATCATGGGATCGGATACGATAGGAGAGCATTGTTTGTCTCGTTTGGAAGAGCATCGACAAGTGTTGCTGTTTGCATCTGGAAGTCGAAAACCAGGTATGGAATTGTTGATCACCCATCCAGATTTAGAAGAACATCTGCGAGACTGGGTGTGGAAGAAAATTCCCGATCGAAAAGCCCCTCCGATTGACATGACGCATGAAACAACCCTCAAAGGGGAGCCACTTCCATTCTGAACCGGTTATCTTTGGGGCATTAACTGAATGACTTTGGAGTTCTCATGTCCCTATCTCTGTCTCTCGAAGGAAAACGTGCTCTCATCTGTGGTGCCAGCGCCGGTATTGGCCGAGCAAGCGCGTTGCAGCTGGCTGAGCAAGGCGCACACTGTATTTTGCTAGCACGGCGCGCTGAACGACTGGAGTCTCTTAAGGCTGAAATTGTATCTAAGGGCGGGAGTGCTGAAGTGTTGGTCGGAGATCTGGACCAACGTGATGCAACGGTTGCTTCTGTGGCAGCCAAACTATCAGAAGGTTCAATTCACATTTTGATCAACAATGCCGGTGGACCAAAAGGCGGTCCGATTTTGAATGCCGCAGAAGACGAATTTACCGTAGCCTTTGGTCGTCACGTTTTGGCGGCTCATCGTCTCACTCAAACCTTGATTGGCGGGATGAAAGAAGCGGAGTATGGTCGAATTATCAACATCATTTCGACGTCTGTGTATGAACCGATACCAAACCTCGGGGTTTCAAACACCATTCGAGGCGCAATGGCTTCTTGGGCGAAGACGGTATCCAAAGAACTTCCTCCCGGAATCACTATCAACAACGTACTGCCTGGATTTACAGATACAGAACGGTTGAGTCAGCTGAAGAAAGGACGCGCCACCAAAAACAACATCTCAGAAGACACCGTTCACGCACAGTGGCTCTCTCAAGTGCCCGAAGGGCGTTTGGCTCAACCGGAAGAAACTGCGGGTGCAATTGGGTTCTTGGTATCTCCTGCCGCGGCATATATTCGTGGGCTGTCGTTGCCAGTGGATGGTGGGCGTTTGAAGGGGATTTAAGTATTGACAGATGACTTGTATTAGAAGACACAGCATTCATCAGATTCATGGTGTTTTATCTTCGGATAGTGAGACCTATCCACATTTGCCTGATGGTCACCTCGGTGATTATCGTCGTAAATATGGTTTGAACCACTTGGCCACGACGCATGGATCTAAGGCAGTATTGACAGCACTGACACAGCTAGACGTATTGCATGGATATATCCATGCGTGGGATATTTGGAGTGAGTCCTTACGGATAATTCGATATGTAGGCTTACAAGACTTTGGTGTAGAGATCCGTCGAACTTCACCAAGAGAGATTACTTTTGAGAAGCGAGTTGATTTGGTTGAGTTTTTTCAAAAGATCGGATTGTTTCGATTGGGAATGTTTCTGTTATCTGACGACGTCGAAAAATTGAGTCAATCAAATCAACGATTGTATTGGAAATGGAGAGGTGCTTTATCCATAGAGTTGGGTGAAATGGTTGCAGGTGAGGAGTCGTATCAGAAATGGTTGTCATTAATCGATGATGATGTGATTGAGCAATCAGAAATCTACAATGACTTGGGTGTATTGAATTATCACCAACGAAAATTTGATTTGGCGAAGGACTATTTGGAACAAGCATTACAGCTACGCCGTCAATACTTACCTGCGGATGACCCTAGAATATTTACAAGTATGAGTAATTTGGGTGCTGTACTCCATCAAAGCCAACAATTCGCACGCTCTTTGGAGTTAAGTCAAGAGATACTGAGTTATCGACAGCAGAATCTTCCAAAAGATCATCCTCACCTATTGTCGAGTTTGCACAATATTGGAACGCTACTAATCAGTTTCAGGAAATATGATGAATCTCGTTTTTATTTGGAGCAGGCATTGGAACTCAGAACACAAGTGCTTGGAAAGCGTCATCCCGCCAGATTGAAAACGCAATACGCATTGACTGTTTTGTATCATAACATTCGGGAATGGGAACTGTGTGAGTCAACGTATCTAGAAAATATTCTTATAAAGAAACAGGTGTTAGGGGTAGACCATCCCAAGACTCATGAGTCTCAAATAGGGTTGGCTTGTTCATATCGATACCAAGGTAAAGGTAAACAAGCCAAGTTACTGCTAGAAGAAGTACTGCTGCAACAAAGGAAGAGATATGGTGAGGGCCATCCGATTACTTTCGGTGTGTTAGACGAATATTCAGCATTGTTGTTTGAATTGAATGATGCATCTGCCTTAAGTGTCTTAGAAGATGTTTTGCAAAAGCGTTTGCAAACATTCGGTCACATACATTCGGATACGTTGCACACCAGAAGAAATCTCGGTGGGGCATATGTGGCGTTGGAAAGATGGGATGATGCATCGGAGCAGTATCAGATCATCTTTGATGTGACTCAGGAATATCCAGAGCAATTTGATGACATTATTATCCTTCAATCAAAGAAAAATTTGGCTTGGTCTTACCGATTGGGAATGTCTTTTGATATGAGTAAGTCTTTATGGACAGAGATTGTACGTTGGGCAAAAGAAGATACCTCAAGATTGAGTACGATGGTGCAAGCGTTGGAAGAATTGGCATGGTGCAATTTGGGACAGGGAAATGTAGACAGTGCGTTGAAGCAGTTTACTAAAGTGAAGAAAGTTTTCAAACCAGAGCACTGGCGATTTCACTACATGCAGACAGGTTTGGGACTTTGTGAGCGTATGAAGAGTGGTGTATGGGGTGAAGATTGGGCAGAACCCATCCAAAAACAAATAGATATGAGCAATGATGAATGGTTGTTTGTACATCGATTGGTTGATGCCCTCCAAAAAATAGAGTAATCTTGTGACGAAAGGATTTGAAAAATCCTAGTATACTAATCTGATACATTGAAGATTTAATAAACGAATACATGGACCAGATCATGATTTACATCGTAAAATACATGTATGTATACGACGACTATAAAGATGCAGGGGCATCTTCGAGTATTTTGGGTATCTTCTCGGATGAGGCGGCTGCTCACAAATGTGCTGTACAAAAGTATTCTGAAGAGATCGTTGCACAATTGAGCAACCTGACATCTTCTGGCGTTCCGGACTATACCAAACTGACAGAATTACTGGTGGGTACTCCCCAAGAGATGTTTACTGCACTCGACACGTACAGAGATACATTGTTTGTTCCAGAGTTTACCCGCAGTCGCATTGGTCCAATGATTTCGATTCAGAGTCAAGAGACATTCGACAGTTGGGACCTACAATCCTATTTGGCAACAGCCCCATTTGCTGAGGCAACGGAGGTTGAAGTGGACGCAATTGAAGATGCTCCGATACAGTTTCAAGTTCAGTTTGAGGGCCGGGTGATTCGTCCATGCGACGAGGCAATCACAAATTGGCTGACGACGAACAACAAAGATCGTTTGAAGACAGATTTGCCAAGGGATCTATTCATTCCTGGATTCCAAATCGATGAAACCTTTTATCCACTTCCGAGTGAAATGGTGGACTATGCTCTTCGCAGCTGTAAAGTGGGTGTGGGGGCAAAACGTTTTGGATGTTCATGGATACTGGGTGAATATTTAGATGACTACGCATCATCGGAGTATGCTCCTTACGAGGCAGATTCGGATGCCTATTATGCCTTGCCTGAAGCTGTTCAAGAGGCTCATCTCTGGTGGACCAGTTTTGAAGATCAAGGGGCCGTTTTGGACGAAGTGTTGTGGAATGTCACGGATGTGAATGGCTTACCAGAACCTTCTTCCGACTGCATTGACTTGGGTAAACAGATGGTTGCCAACGCCTGTGATTGCTAGGGGAGTAAGCCACCATGATTAAAATGGCAGTCAGTTCTTGTTTGATGCATCCAGATATTACGCGAACAACCTTTGGTCCCAAACAACTCGATTATGTAGAAAACGATATGGCGCGTTATCTGGCGTCAGTGGATGTCATGCCGGTATTGATGCCCGATTTGGATGGCGACATCTTGGCTCGTTACATGGATGAGATGGACGGACTGGTTCTTCAGGGCGGGGCTGATTTGGCACCGGAAACGTATGGAGAAGAGCCGATTGGTCGATGGTTGGGAGATCGCAAACGGGACCTGTATGAGATTCGTTTGATTGAACTGGCGCTTGAGCGAAACCTTCCGATTTTAGGTATTTGTCGCGGGATGCAACTGTTGAATGCCTTCTATGGCGGCACGCTCTATCAAGACCTCGAGACGCAGCTGAAACCATCCATCGTGCATCGCGATGCCATTCGGTATGATTCTGTACATCATTTCGTTCAGCATAGAGAAGACTCTTTATTAAGAGAGATCTATCGAAAGGAGCATATGCTCGTAAACAGTGTCCATCATCAGGGCGTGAAGGAGCTGGGTACAGATTTGGTTGTTGAGTCTATTTGTCTGGACAAAGACTTGATTGAGGCTTTTCGATACCGAGACTTAAGCGAGCAGTTTGTGTGGGCAGTGCAGTGGCACCCAGAGTTCAACCATACTCTCAATGGTACAATTCCTTCTGGTGATCCGATTATTGAACGGTTTGTTGCAGAGGTACAGCGTCGTAAAGCCAGCCAATCGGGTTAATCTGGGCAGCCCAAATCCGTTGCGGTCACTTCCAACCATCCGAGTGCAGGGTTCCCATTGGCGGTACCGGACTGGCGACGGGAGATTTCTCGCTCCAGCAGTTCTTTGTGCGTATCTTTTCGATGAACGCGCAGTCGGATTCCGTTTGATTCAATATCGCAGTAGAATTGCATGTAGAAATCGTTGGGCGAATCTCCGGCAACCAATATGGGACGCTGCGTTGGATTTATCCATTCTTGGATACCCGCGACCTTGCCAGCATACCAAGTGAGTGGTGCAAATGGGAACGAGCGCATTGTCCATTCCATACGGGCATCATCAAAATAATAGTTCAGACCTTTTTTTCCGTTTCTTCGTTCAATTGCGCCAACCGTGACGGTGCCGTCGGGGCTTTCCAGCATCAGGTTGACTCCGGTCACTTGTTCGGGTGGAAGATCAATCCCAAACATGGGATCCGATGCAACCATTCGTACCACCTCTTCTAACGAGGCGGACACGATCCAGACATCGACGCCATGCTTTTGAAGTGTGTGGATGAGTTCGACCTGTGCAGGAAAAATCTTTGGAATGGGAACCGTTCGATGTTCCCCATTTCGTATTGGTACACTCAACTCCACCGGTTGACTCATCATGAGATGTGTGGCATCCCGGAGCTCAGCAAGTGTGAAACCAGTAAAGACCTGTGAAGCAAAGAGGTACGACAGACTCAGGTCAATGCCGTGTAA
>CALDQI010000678.1:0-18538 GCA_937911635.1 uncultured Pseudomonadota bacterium
AGTGGACGAACCAAACCACCCTGTACAATGATGGCTGTCACTCCAACGATGACAAGATAGTTGGACGTTTTCAATCCAGTCGCCTCGATTCGTTCTTCCATCGACAATGTGGTATCAGTGATCAAGACATGTTCGATGTAGAGTGCAATCGCCTGTTCCATCAATGCAAAAGCAGTTGTATAAATGAGGGTAATCCAAAGAACGGCAGAAACATTGAGATATTGCTTTGACCGTTTGAACAGATCGAGATCGAAGATGGGACGTGCTTTGTGTGTGGAGTCGGCAGTTTTGGTTTCTTTCAAAAAGAACAGTGCAAAGAACCAATTGGCAACCGAAAGTCCACCCGCTACCCAAAACGGCATCGCCGGAGAAATACCGCCCAAGTATCCACCAACCGCAGGTCCAAATAGAAAGCCCAGTCCAAATGCCACTCCAATGAGCGCCATACCCGTACTGCGATTTTCAGCGGTGGTCACGTCGGCAATAATAGCCTGGGCCGTACCAATATTGGCATTGCCAAATCCTGCAAGCATCCGAGCCGCAAATAGAACTCCCAGACCTCCAAGATTAGATGCCATCGCAAACATAAAGTGACCAATCGCCGAGATCACAATGCTGAACAAAATGATTGGACGCCTGCCGATCTTGTCAGATAGACCGCCCCAAAACGGAGAGAAGAAGAACTGCATCGCAGAGTAAGACGCACCAAGTAGGGTAACAACTGTAGCTGAAGCACCAAAGGACTTGGCATAGAAGGGTTGAATGGGAATGATGATACCAAAGCCCAAAAGATCCAGAAATATGGTCAAAAAGGCAACGATAAGCACCTTCTTAGAAGGCTTGCCTTGAGGTGACGCTGATTCCGATGCGGATTGTTCAGACATATCGCTTTTCTCTTTCCTAAATTAGACGACCCAAAGTACTCTTGGACATAACACAACACCTCAATGAAACCACGATATCATTGAGGACTCTCTGTGCTCGAACCTCTACTCTACTAAATCACTCGAGGATACGGGTAACAGTTTATAGTTTCCGAAGCTGTACGTCAGAACACCTGTGATTTCACTGTATGCCGTTCCGACTGCCGGTTGATCTGGCCAACAATCTGCACAGATTTGATTGTCCACTCGCAAACACCCATCCACCTCAAACTCGTCGAAGTCTTCTGGAGCATCTGGATTGTCGTTTGTCACCGACACATTCTCGACGCGCACATACATACTTTCAAACGGCTCACCATTGGTGACGACAGAGCAGACATCTGTGATTAACAACGGATCGATCGCTGCTTGAGTTCCTGTAGTGGTCACCGTTGTATTCTTCAGTTCCGCCAAAGAGTACCACTCTACATACTCCCCTTGTACGGTGACAATCGTTCCATTCTCAGGATACTGACAATCTTCATCATCAAAGTCATTCAAGCCATCACCGTCATCATCCGAGCTATTGTTGCAAATCTCTGCAGTTCCGGCAACGTTCACATACTCTTCTGATCCATAAATCAACAACGCTGAATGATCTCCACCAGCAGGGTCTTGCACCGTGAATCCGTAGCCCTTTTGACCGGCAACCACAACCACATCTTGAATCTCTACCACAACACCGGTATTTGGATGGTTGGGTGCATTCGGGTTTTGAATGTCATAAATCGTATAGGGGCAAACCGCACTTGGATCAGCATCATTTGGTTGACAGTCACAAGCATCTCCCAAGCCATCTCCATCTGCATCTTCTTGATTCGGATTGTGAAGCCAAGGACACACATCCACATCGTTCAACACACCATCATCATCTACATCTTCGGGGGCATGTTCACACTCAATAGAATTGGGTACCAGCGGACAGGTGTCACAAGAGTCTCCGAGTCCATCCATGTCGTAGTCCTTTTGGAGTGGGTTGTAGGAGTCTGGACAGGTATCTGTAGCATCTGGTGCACCGTCACCATCAATATCCCCATCCGATACTTGTGAAATGTCACAGTCTGCACGGGTCTCTTCGCACATCCAAAGTCCCAAAAGTTCTTTGGCATATTGGAGTTCTGCGGGCATGGATTCTGCATCCAAAGCAGCAGTCAAAGACGTCTCCAGTGCATCATAACCATCTTCCGTAGCCACTTCACGCACACAGAACATCCGGTCTTCGCCACAGGCTGACGCAGCCTCACACAGCGTTTGATCGGCTACAAGAGCATCCATTAAATCTGGAGTACCATACAGTGCCTGACCGTTGACAACCGTCAAGATAACGGATTCTGGCTCTGCATCTACAAGAGGCTGATAGGGACGATTGGAGTATGTAAACACAGCCATATCCGCCAGCATCCCCGGGGCCAGTGATCCTAAGACACCGTCCAAACCAACAGATCGAGCAGCATCTGTGGTCGCCATCTCCCAAATGTCCTCGTCGATGAATTCATTGTTTCGAGACACAAAATACTCTTTGGCACACAGATTCTCACGAACTGGATTCATGGATCCAGACCACGTCCAGTCTGGACCGAGCGCTACTGGGATACCCATACGACGAGCAACGTCAGCTTGCGTCGTCGCTGCATATAGATCAAGATTCGAGCGTGGAGACCACAGAATCGTAGTACCCTCTGCGCGCATGCGAGCGAGTTGTTCTACGGTTGCATCGGTTGCGTGAACAAAGACTTGACCGGGTCCCGCCATACCAATGTTGAACATGTGTTCGATCTCAGAACTGACGGTTCCACCAATACCCTCGGCAACATGATTCATCACCGCACCATAGTAATCTTCTTCAGCCTCCAGTTTGCTGTTGAAATATGCCGCATCGTCTTCATCGTAGTTGGCTACACGACCCGAAGAGTACTTGAGGTCATAGCCTTGAATATAGTGAGCCACTTCATCCTCATCGAGATTCCGAACGATCCCAGCGAGGCAAGACCCACCTGACGAACCCACTGCAGATGTCCCACCACCCACGAGGGCTCGAAGTTCTGCCCAGCGACCAATGTCACACTTGTGCGAATTGGCAATTCCATCGTAAGCCTCACGATAGTCGTAATAAGCCCCATTGCTTTGCCAGTGATATCGATTTTCGAAAAGTTGATCATGTTGCCAAGGTTTAAGGGCGTTGTATTGCATGTGATCATGGGCATCAATCAGTCCTGGAGAGATGACTCCCTGCGAACACACTACCGTACTATTCGAAACATCACATTCCGAACCCACACATTCAATGACACCAGTGTTTGAATCCCACTGGACGACACCGGCAACTGGACCGTCTAACGAAAGAACTACACCAGATAAGGCTATCAAACCATCGGTGCCATCTTTGGCTTCACAATCAGGAAGATCGGGTCCTTCTGTCCAAAAGGAATCTGGGGTCTCTATACCGGTATCGGGATCTTCTACATCGGTATCCGACGTATCTTCTGTGTCTTCTGTGTCGGTATCCTGAGAACCAGTATCTTCTGTATCGACTGAACCAGTATCCTCTGGTTCTGTTTTGTTCCCATTACAGGCGAGTACTGTAACCAATGGTAAAGTGCATAATATGGAGCGCATGATATCCTCTTACAAGTAAAGCAAAAACGGTTGCTGAAAAATCTAACCGATTCGCTCTGCTCTGAACACGTGACAATCTGGTGATCGTGTTACACACCACGGTCAAGTCAACAGATGCGAAATACAAAATGATTGCTCCACCACCATCAATGAAGAGTCTAGCCTGTTGAATTCAAGGAAATATGATAATCATCTGTATGAACCTACCACTGTTCAATAACTCCCGTCGAGGTTTATATGAGTGAACGCATGGACCCTGAAGACGATCCATTTCGCAGACGACTCTTATTTTGTCTGAGTGTATTGATCGTTGGAGTTGCGATTCTGGTGATGGAATGGTGGTCTGGCTACGGAGTAGAGTGTACCACCGACTTGGTCTGTGACTGCTATCCACGTGGGATCCGCTGTTGGTTTGAGAATCGATAGCCACGCAAGACACTGCTCGATTGTTCAGTGCGTATAGTAGCCTGAAAAGACGATGGCATTGCTGCCGCAGTGGATAAAATCTCCGGGAGATACTGGAATTCCTGTCACATAGGAAATTGGAGAGTGTTCGATAAATACCGCTCGCAAATCTGTATGTCCTGTTCCACCAACGTAGAGATACGCGGTGTTGTTCAGTGAGGCCAAGTCGGTAATGACAAAGGTTTGATTGGTTGGATTCGTCCAATTGGTGTTGGCTGTGCAATAATTCGCCGCGATGGGATTGCTTCCCAAACTCACATTGGGTCCTTGTGGGTAAGCAAAAGTCTCCCCAATAGACCAGATGAGCAAAGCTATTGAGGCGATGACTGCAGATATTCCAAATAGATTTCGTGACATTGTTCCTCCGAGTTTCGATTCAAGCATATCAAGTCCTAACTAAACAGACTAAGCACAACATATATTTTAAAATGGGAGATTCAACGTAAAAGACACCTGTAGATGAATCGACTGTTTCTGTATAGAATAAACATATTTTACATCTTTTGGTCCATCACCATTGTTACGGGACAGCAGTTTTCCTACTCGAGATTACTTTCAAGCCACTTTTTGGCATTGGTATCACTTAAGCAAGTCAATAGGGTGCTGCAGTAACATCGACACCAATCGTAAATTGTATATATCTAAAGCATTGTATGATATGGATGGGGATGGGGTGTATGTTGGTACTGATACAGATCACAATGTGCAATAATATTGCACTCGGTTCTTGACGTTCCCAAAATATAAAATAGGAACTTTTTCCAAAGTAGGGACCTCTAGTTTGGCGGACCTCCGGATGGTCCACCTGCCGAACTGTTTCCGGCATCGCCACGATAGCAATAGGGCTGATATGGGAACGAGGGAATCTCATCTGAATCCAATGTCATATAATAAGCGTAAATTTCTTCACCCAATGCAGGCTGTAAATTTTCAGGAACTGCTGTGACCCGGCCATTGCATTTATCCAAATGACAGGTACCAGTATTGTATGCATCTTCATCGAATACATAGCAATCGGCATCCGTGACATCCTCACAGGAAGTCATTGCGTAGCAACTGTCCATACGAGTCACTGTACTAGAAGTGTCACCCGAATCAGAGAACCCGTAGGGTCCAAAAATGGGGAAGCCATCCAAGGACAACCCAATCAACCCTGAGTGCGTTCCATCGGCTCCCATTCGCTCTAAATTTGTCAGCTCACCACAGATTGGAAAGGCGTGGTAATGATAGGTTCCATTTGCCGGGTGACCACCACAATCATCAACAATTTCATCCGTCACTGCCACTGTGCCAATACCGGTAAACTGATTGAAGATACTGACTCCATTGACTCCAACCGCGATGGTACCACCACCCAATTCGAACAGGTCGCTATCACTGTTGTATGTAGGCTCATTCGGAACGACATACTCAGTGTTTGAAGCCGAAGACCCCAGCAACGGGGGTAATTCTCCAGACAAAGCATAGTTTTCAAAGGTGTGACCAGGCAGTCCATTTGCGGTGATTTTGATTTCTCCGTCGGAACTGCAATCGAACGTCACGTTTCCAGTATTGCTGATGGATTCACATTCTTGAACTGTCTGACCATCAATGATGCAAGAGCCCGCATCGGAACAACTTTCGGACAGGACATATTCGTCTAAATCCTCAATGTTCCAAGTACAGCTGGTACCCGAACAATCATTCGATTCTTGGTAGCATTGCCAATATCCAGTCCAATCGTCAACAGAGGGAACTGCATTGGTCACGAACAGTGCTTCTAACTCTGTGCAATCAACACTGAAGGAAGCATTGTCATAGTTGGACTCTTCTTCGGTTTTGCCAGAACAAGCAACTTGCCCCAGTAATAGAACCGTACAATAGGATGATATACGCATAGAACACTCCATCGAGTTCAGGTGTCGATTAACCGTAACAATATTCTCCACTGATTGATAAGATTTGTCATTTTCAAGAGTGCATTCGACCAATCACATCCAATATTTTGTACGTTCTATGAAACAATAGGAAGCATCCGCAGAAAATATTAGGATTGCGAAGTTATTTCATTTTATCGACAGTATGTCCATGATTTCAATGGTTGATATCGCCATCGGATTTGGATGCTCTGTACGGTTTAATAAAGCTGGAAAAGATATTGATGCCGACTTTGAATCCACTTTTGTCGCGTACCAATCATGCATCAAGTTGACCAGAGTATCAATATTATCCAATCCTCTCCGACTCAAAAGACCGTCATTCCTTTGGCAAAGAATCTTCCCGATGCCCAACGATCGAGAAAACCCCCATCATCGCCAACATAGAGCCAAACAGCAATCCATGCACCCCACCCACATCAGAGGATACATAGGGAGAATCTAGGAGTGGAAGTTCCATTTGCTGGCCCTCTCCTTCTCGAATCACAATGTGGTCGTTGAGTGGGTTGAAGTGAAGCACATCATCCCAAAACACAACGCCATCGCTATTTTGAAGTGTAATTGGCATAGAGAGTCTTTGCGTGTCTAGTTGAAAACGATGCCGAATGAATTGCTCACCCGATGAAAGATGGCTTTCCTGTAAAACCCCGTCTCCCAGCATCAGAACTGGGCTGGCGTAATCCTTCGAGGTCCAAAGATCAATCGTCACGGAAGATGTAATGGACTCTTCTGGCAGGTCTGGCTGTTGATCTGCATCGGTATCTTGTTCGTACACCCAGTACTGTAGAGGTCTCGTCCCTTCTTCGATCAAGATCGCGTCACGCTCCAAGGATCGTTGCATCCGAATTCGATCGACTGGCAAAAACAACTCTGGGTAGACAACCAAATATTCGATACCTCTAACATTGAGAACATCCCATACAGACCGATGATCCAACAGAGCTTTGAGGACTTGCTTTTGAATCTCTTTGGTATTCGATCCGTGAACATCCACAGAAATACAGTGATTGGTGATCGGGTGTCCGTGAGACACTTGTGCTAGGCAGTCCTGCATGTAGAGTTCAATATCGGCATCGGAGCCTTGGTTGCGCTCATATGCCTGTGGATACAAAGTGAAAATAGCCTTGTCATCAGGCACAAAATTCAAGACAGGAGATTCGATAGACCACACCTTTTGACGGTCTGAAAAGTCCATCAACTCTATTTGCCACATCGAAAGGGGCAACAGCAATAGCGCTAGTGGAGTACGATGAACGAGTTTCTGAAGTCCTGCTGCACTCAATACCGCCACCATCAGGACAAATGGCTGGGCGAGTCGAATGGGAAAGCCTATCGATGATATCCCCGGCAAATCATACACCCACTCCATTAGAGGGAAGATCCACCCACTTCCTGAATCCACCTGCCACATTGGACCCAACGCGAACAACAAAGATACCCCACCCATCCACAATATCGATGCCCACTTGGAAAGAATTCGTTTCTGAATTACACCACAGATGAAGTGAATGAACAATACAAAACCGACGATAGACAGCCCAAGTGCAATGGCATGGCGTTCTCTAAACAGTTCTGGCGACGCACCCCAAAAGTTGTCCCAAGACAAAGACCCGATCGACACCTTGATCGCATCTCGCACACCCAAACCACCAACGGCAGACATCGACTGATACTGAACCCACAAAATAGGAAGTACTCCCAACGCAATGTATACAGTTCGTGGATCTTTCCACCCTTTCGATCCAATCCACCAACCAATCAACAGCAACAGTGCCGACGCACCAATATAGGAGGAGGTAAACATGCACAATGCAAAGGAAAACACACTGACCAACCACCAAATCCAAGTAAAGGAGTCCGCCACTTGAAAACGACGAATCGATATCGCCAAACAGGGCAAACCCACCAACAGTGTCTGATAAATCTGTCCTTCCAAGAGCGCATTTTGAACCAAACCTGAAAACCCAAATACCAGTCCTGCCAGCAAACTCCAAGGGGATTTCACATTCCACTCACGCGCCAGCAAATCTGCCGACAATGCAGAGAGTGCAGGACATAAAACAATCCAAACTCCATAAATCACATGCGGCTCTAACCAATCAAATACTTGGATGGAGAGCCAAAGTGTGTAAGAGTCCAAGGACTGATAATTCGTCCCCTGAGGATACTGTGTGGATGAATCGAAAAATCCTTCCCAGCCTCCAGCTCTACCCATCATCCAATACGATCCTAGTGCATCGTGGTAGACAGCCGGTATTCCTTCTAAGCCAAGTACACTTCGTTGGAGCCAAAGTGAGCATGCCACAAAGAATACAAAGGAAACAAATGCCGAGAGCCAAAATGGTACTTTCAACACTCTTTCCATCATCGGTTCTGCAGACCACCTCGGCTTCAACCACCCAAGAAGCAAGCACAAGAATCCACTCACAGAAAACCACAGAAGATATTTTTGACGATGCCACCGTTCAAGTGTCTGTGTTTGCTCCAATCCACCTGTTGTACTGGTCCACTGGCGAATTTTAGAGGTTGTATCATTCAGCAAAAACAGCTCTTGCTCATCCACTCGGCCCATCACAACTGTTGATACCGTCTCTCTATCCGCATGATCTATATGCACTTGATTAACCCAATCAGATTCACCGTCCCACGCAATGGACCACACGTGGAAATCACCGACCATATTACTGCGCTCGGGAACTGGATAGACGTGTGCACCATGCTGCTCAACCATCACGGATGGAGCCTCTTCTAAATCGGTACTATACCAAAGAGTGATTTCTCCTGCCTGGGCAACACCGATCATCCAAAGTATACACGTCCATAAATAGATCACCCCACGGTCCTCCGTCTTGCTCTTGTATCGTCAGAACAATCTGAACGCACATGGGTCTTCTGGATGATGTCTAGCGAAAAATCATCCGTTGTTCTTCTGAACCGGACGATATGGGTGCACCCAGTTGAGATAGGTCGCAATCTGACGGGTTTGAATCCACACTTTACCTCGACCAGAGAATCGGCAAACGAGACCTTCCCCACCCAAGAACAGTGATTTCCAATTGGTACCCGGACGCGCACCCGGAAGTGTCGTCACATTGTAGTTCAAGGTCGATTCAAAAGCGACGATGAAGCCAGTATCAACAAAAACTTCATCTTCCACATCCAGTTCAATGATGGCACCATACGAGTTGAAGAATAGATCTCCATTTCCGGAGGCCTTCAACAGGATCAGACCTTCCCCAGAGAAGAATCCACGCATCCCTTGCCACTTGCTGCTGATCTCTACCCCTTCCGAGTTCGCCAAATACGCGCCACGTTGCAAGTAAATGTCAGTAGATCCATCTAGGGCGTAGTGTACAGCATCTCCAGGTTGACCAGCCGCAAACGTAATTTCACCTTCACCGCCTTGAGCAGTATAAGAACTGATGATGAGTGACTCACCACCCAGTCCGCGAGAGAGTGAACTCATCAAACCACCTTTCAGAGAGGCTTTGAGTTCAATATTGGGACTCATGGTTGCCATCGCACCCGGTTCAGAATGATAGGTCTGTCCACTTTGTAATTGTACGGTAACCAGAGCAAAGTCAGGTCGCTGAGTAATGGTAAATGACATGATGTACTCCTTAAGACTGACGGGGTTTCAAACTTGGACCGAGCGCAGATCCAAAACTAGAGGGGTTGTGACTCTGACAATACACGATGCCTTTGCCTTCAAAACGGCACACCAAGCCTTCACCACCCAAAATAGAACTCATCCAAGAGGCTCCAGCCTTTTGAACTTTAAAATTCAGGGTATCTTCAAAGGCGACGATGTGTCCTGTATCGACGATGTAATCTCCATCAACTTCCACAGCGTAAATCGCTCCAAAGGAATTCATGAACATATCCCCTGTTCCCGAACACTTCACCCAAAAGGCTCCCTCTCCAGAGAAGAATGCCTTTCCAAGACCCTGCCAAGACGCATCAATCGTGATATCTGGATCCGATGCGAGCCAAGAACCACCTTGAACGATGAGGGTGGCATTGTCTAGACGATGGTGGATCACATCCCCCATCATCGTGGGTCCTAAAATGATGTATTGTCCGTCTTCACGAGCCGTAAAATGATTGATAAAAAGACTCTCGCCCGCAAAGAGACGCTTGAGACCTTTCATGATCCCGCCACCACTAGACCCCTTCTTTTGAGTCGTGGTTTCTACTGTCATTCGAGTGGACATCGCCACCATAGCACCCACTTCACAAGTCAAATGATCACCAGCATTGAGCTGTACCTTAACGACAGAAGAAGCCGGTTTTGCCAAAATTTCATATTGCATATTTCTATCCTCCTTAGCGCCACAAGTGTCGATTGGTCCATTGTGCCAAACCGTCTATCGATCGAGATTGAAGATAAATCCGGCCAGGTCCAGTCACACGACTAACCAATCCTTCTTTACTGAAAAAGGAGGAGAAAATCCCCCCTGCCATACCCACTTTCATTCCAACCGTTGGCTCATAGGCTACAAGGTGTCCAGTATCAACGACAAATGGACCATCAATCTCCTTGACGAAAATTCCACCGTACGCTCCAAACCATACTTTCCCTGTACCGGAAACCTTGAGACGAAAGAGTCCCTCGCCTCCAATCCAAGAGGCAAACCCAGCCCAAGAAACACCCATCTTCACACCAGGTTCACTGGCTAGATAGGCCCCAGGCTGAAGAAACATACTGGTTCCATTCAGATCCAAGCATTCGATATCTCCAGGAAACGGTTGCGTGATCACCAGTTCACTCTCTGCCGTGGCTTGAAACTCATTCACAAACAGCGTCTCTCCACCGAAGATGCGTCGTAACAGTGCACCAAAAAAACCTCCGTTCCAACGCGTTTTCATGACGATTGACGTACTCATCGATGCCATCGCATCGGCTTCGGCGACAATCCGATCTCCGGGTTGCATTTTGACCTGCACATTGGCAAAGGCTGGTCTATCTCGAGTGATAACTTCCATAGTATCTCCTTAAAATGTTGGAAGTATTCTATCGATGGCGAACCCATAATTCCAATGATTTCCCTGTGTTTTTTAGAAATAAAATTGATATCCACAGTGATATCATGACAATTGATTTGAAGTTCCCACTCGTTGAGGTCACCAATAGTACAGGGCATTCATTGCAACTAGTTTGAGAATATCACTATGACATGACCAAAAAATAGACAGACCCAAGCACCCTGAGTTCAGGTACTTGAGTCAAAGTCTATAAACTTACTGTGCAGTGAAGTTTAAGGTATAATCAATATCAATGCTGCCCAATTGTGCTGATTCTGTGGTCGATACAGTCAACACATTGTTTTGATAAGTTCCATTCCAATCGAGTTGATAAGTGGTATTGTCAAAAGACACAGTCACATCAATCAATCCATTGACGACTCCACTAGAGTCAATTGTCCCTTGAACAGCGTTTTGCTGATTGCCAAGGATCCCAAAATTGCAGGAGTATGAACCATACACATCAGAATCAGACACCGTCAGTTCCACTGTCCCATTGCAAGTGTCTGGACCAAAACTGGTATCGATCGTGAAGTTGACATTTCCTTGAATTGTATCACCAGCAGGAGCGGTTTCCTGTAGATAAACATTGACTTCAGACTGTGGTTCAAACTCTCCTTCAAAGATGCTTTGTGAACCGTAAATCGCCCAAATGAAGTCCATATCTCCATCACCATCAAGATCTGCCATGTGATGATCGCCAGCCATCTCTGTTCCAGTGTCGATGAGGATCTCTTCGAAACTTTGATCTTCTCGTTGCTTGAACAAATAGAGTCCATCATAACCATCTCCAGATACTGATATGTCCATAAGTCCATCGCCATCAACATCACCAACGTGGGTCACACCTGGAGCACCATTTCGATCCGGATCTGCCTCATCTACGTAAAAACCTTCGTAAACGACGTTCATGGTGGAATTCCAGTTGCTCAAACCATCAAGTGTTTCTGGAGGTGGGATCTCAAACCAATATACGCCCATCGTTTGCTCATCAGGGGCTGTTGCCAACTGGTGATTGTGGTTTACATAGACGATGTCTTCATACCCATCATTGTTCATATCAGACATGATCACATCGAATCCACGACCAGTATTGTCGTTGATCACGTGCTCTGTCCAAGCTGATGTTGCACTAGAGGGATTCTCCAACCACACCAGGGCTGCACCCAAAAAGTACTGAGGCAAGATAATGTCCATATCTCCATCTTCATCAACATCATGGAGAGCCAAAAGAGTACCACCATTCTGGCTGATGGTACGTGGCGTAAACGATGCAACACCTGGAATACCAGCATTTTCAAACCATTCAAGAACCATATCTCCAGGTGCAATCACATTACCCAACCAATCTGTCTCCGCATTTTTATAGGAGGTGGTGACAAAGTCCAGATCACCATCGCCATCCATATCAACGGGATAGGCTTTGTGATAAAAGTACTCCTCTCTAGGAACCGGAATGATATCGGGAATATCAAACTGTAGAGAACCAGATGAGTTAATGGTTCCTTCCATCCAAGTGAGACCACCATTTGGCAAAGGAATGAATCCTGTACCGATCACCCAATCATCGACACCATCATTGTTCACATCGAAGATAGAGCTATCATTTGGCCAGTCGATTTCAAAAGTGCGATCAAAAGCCGTTTCAGTAGACCACAATCCCAATGTACCTGTTGGTGCGCCACCAGAACGTGAGAAAATGTAGGCCGCCCCAGCTCCAATAAAGGTGGGCCAATCACCCAAACCAACACTCATCGACGTAATCAAATACTCATCAAAACCATCAAAGTTTATATCGATTGGCTGCATCCAAGCAGTTCCGGGAAGAGTCAACACGGTTTGCTTACGGAATGTCATCTTCTCAGTGTCTTGAGGCTCTTCCGCACCACTACCATCATCTGATGTATCATCAGATGTATCGGTAGTATCCGTCGTGTCTGACGAATCTGTCTCAGTTGATTCAGTGTCTTCAGTTTCTGAACCTTCTAACTCAGCATCAACCGCAGAATCTTCTGTCAATTTTTGTGGAATCTCTGTACTACAAGCTGTCAGCACACCCAAAATAGAAAATATCTTCATAACCTCTCCAAAATCTATTTGATTTAATATATTTCATTTGTTATATAATAGAACCAACTCAGATTGGCAACTCAAAAAATACAATGATTAAACTCATTTAATCTGTATTTAGTGTGATTTAAGTTGTTTCAAGTGCACCTAATCGCACGATGTGAATTTGTTTGGTGACGCAACATATGAATAGATTTTGAATAGACTAAGGAGGCATCTATGTTTTGGTTACTGGCTTGCACCGGAACTTCTCAAACCGACACATCTGCTATAGAAGAAGAGCAAAGTATTCCGGCAGGATATGAAGCCGTGTTGATCATGCCCTATGAAGAATGTTCAGAACCATTTGAAGGAGACGAAGAGTTCGCAACGGATGGAGAAATCTGTGTCAACGTTTTCATCTCTGGAGCCGCACCATTTGGTACCCGATTCTCCGATTATGGAGACTGTGACTCTGTTCGAACAAATCGTCCTACGGGGAACTACCCCATTCCAAACAACTCCACCGAAGAGGATCCCAGACTGGAAGATCCACAATATGTTGAAGACTTAGAGTGGACCAAAAAACAACATGAAGCCACTGCTTGCTCGTGCTGTCACTCTTCTACCATTACCAATGACATTGGGATGTATGATATTGACTCTGGCGTAATTTGGACCGATTCTCTAACCGATCGTGGTCTGGCGATTATGAGTGGAGATCTAGATTCCTCGATTCTCGGACACTATAAACCTGAAGACAATCACGGGTTCGTTCGAGAAAATATCGGTGCACCAACCACAGATTTTGAACGTTGGCAAGGTTTCTTCCGGCAAGAATTGGAATATAGAGGTGTTACTGCAGAGGACGTTGAGAATATGTTTCCGCTCGGTGGCTGGCTGTTGGACAACCAAGTCGATCCAGGCCGCGATTGCATTACAGACTTCGAACGCGTTGATCAAGATGGCACTCTCTATTGGGCAAATTCAGACGTTCGATACATCTACGTGATGGAACTTGGGTCCGACAATCCAGGTCTTCCTCCATCGTACGACATGCCCGAAAGCGTCATCTGGCGTATTGACGTCAACCATACGTCTGCACCGCTAAAGTCTGGTACGGTGAAATATGGTGTCGTTCCGGAAGGAGCCAAACAAACATTCCCCACAGCAGGTGCACCCGCAAGTCTAGACGTCGGTAAAGAATACCGATTGTGGCTTCTCACTGATATGGGTCTTCCAGTTCACACGCACTGCAGATTTACGTACTAAATCTCAGATTTATCTATCAACACAACTTTATCTATCAACACAACTTTGGAGTAACTATGTTCCTTTCTCTTTTATTGATGGCTTGTGGTGACAAGTCTGGTGACACAGGTTCCGATTTGGGATCAACAGAAGCAGAGGTCTCGTCTTTTGATTGCGCGCAAGACTATGCCTTTTGTACCGAGCTCTCTGTTCCTGAAGGCTTCACTGGAAACACACGCAATTTAACCTTGGCGCTGTATTCAGTATTGCCCCCTATTGGCCCACCCGATGTTGTACTCGCACAAATCGAAAATCCAGACATTGGAATCGACAATAACTTTTCAGTTGGGCTTCACCCCATCACGGCAAGTGGTGATTACCATCTATACGTGTCTCTCTATATGGAAGGTGGTGGTGAATGGTTGCCTGAATCCGGCATCGACTATTACTTGACCACCGATCCCATTACATTTTCTGGTGGTTCAGTAGATCTTGGTGGATTGGAACTCGTCTTAACTGAGTAAGCTGAGCAAGAACCATCCAAGTGACTACTGGAGGGCAGATCCGTTGGTCTGTCCTCTGTCGTTTTTTACCCCATCTATACCGCAAACACCTGAGATGGATCTTGAAAAGACTTAAACTCCAAAGCATTGCCAGATGGATCTCGCAGAAACATCGTCGCTTGCTCCCCCACCTCGCCTTGAAAGCGAATCTTGGGCTCGATGATCCAAGAAATGGTCTTGGCATATTCACCATTCGTCAAACGATCGCTGAGGGCATGCCAGTCCGACCAATCCAAGATCAAACCAAAGTGCCTAACCGGTACAGCATCTGAGTCCACACTATTGGTGGGATCTAAAATTACCAAGTCATCCACCAGATGAAGACTCACCTGGTGATCCCAAAAGTTGATGTCCACCCATCGCTCCGCCGTTCTACCGACCGCACACTGAAGCACAGTTTCATAGAAATGACGGGTTTTTGCGATATCGTGAATGGGAAGCGCAAGATGAAAGAGTGACATTATTGTCTATTCGATCACAACAGACGCAGACGCACCACCCGGAGCATTCACCGTGTAAGAACCGGCTTCCAAACCTTCAATGTGGTATTCAAAGCGATACATATCGATGCAATCACACTCCTCGCCGATTTTTGTATAGTCCATATTCAAGTCGCTGCCGTCCAGAGATCCTTCCACATCAAAACTCAAACAGGAACTCTCTTCGTAGTTTTCATGCACCACTTGTACAACGCCAGCCTCTACAGTGGCCGTAAAAATATCTTCCAATGGCTCGCCCTCACAACCAGCTGAAGAAACACTGGTATTTGTAATATCAAAGGCAGCTTCCTCTGATGAACTCGTATCTGTATCTTTCTCAGAACAGGCAAACAATGTACCCAATACAATAGCAAAAATAGACATTCAACCTCCAAACGTGAATAGAATCATACCCACTTTACCAAAAATCGTGTCAATATCCACATTGGGCATTGAAAAAGTACACCGAGTGTTATCACTGCCGTTACTTTTTACGCTGCGTAGGCTCGAATTCAAATAGGGGCAATTCCATCACCGAAGGTCTGTTGATCACTGTACCTTCAAATTCTATCCGCTGATCTGAGACGTTGACCAGCTCATCCAATTCATAGACATTCTGGTACCCGTACCCGTACAGATTGATATAGGTTGGGACATTGAGCGCCATCATCACCGGTCGCTCTTCGTCTATCACTTCATCAGAAGCCGTCGGCGGTAGGACCATCTTCGTTGTAAAGTCGACGGGATTGCCTTCAAAGTTGTTGTTGCAGTAGATCAAAATTCGAGTGTTTGGATCGGGAATCAATTCTGTCAGACTGCGCTGGTTGAAATCAGAGAAGTTCAAGTGCTTGGCCCCTGCCACGTGAATTCGTTCAAAGCGTTCAGCCGATCGTGTGTCCAGTATAATGGTGTTTGGATCTTTGCTCATGTCTAGAAACTCATCCAAACCAACCAAGCGCTCTGATCGGTGTTCCTCCACAGTTTCCACAAGCGTTTTGAAGTCAGCATAACTCACCTTTGCCGATGGGTATTCTGGAGTATCTGGAGAGTCAGCAAAGACTGTAGACGGTAGCCCCACAGCCATTAGCACCACACACTTCAATCTTTGCATCATCTGTTCCCTCTTCACATTCTACTCTGCCCATGTTGTACACGTACAAAATGCTTGGAATACCTTCCCTATTCCAACATACGGATGATTGTCTATATTCTTAAAGACAATTCTCAAAACCTGAAATGGGTTACGTGAAAAACATGAAAGCCTCCATCCGTAAAGTCGTCAATTTTCTCCGTTTCTATCCGCCCTACTTGGGTGCTGGTGTATCAGTGAAACACGTCAACGAGGACATGACCTCTATCACCGTGCAGATGAAAATGCGTTTTTGGAACCGAAACTATGTCGGAACCCACTTTGGCGGCAGTCTCTACAGCATGTGCGACCCATGGTACATGTTCATCCTGCTCGAACACCTCGGAAAGGAATGTGTCATCTGGGACAAAAGTGCTGAGATTGATTTCGTATCTCCCGGCAAAGGTACCATGACGGCGGTCTTTGAAATCGACCACCAAACCATCGATCAGCTGCGCGAACAAGCACAGGACAACCAAAAGCACCTTCCCGTCTTTCACACCTCCGTGATCGATGAGGATGGACAGGTTGTGGCGACGCTGAAGAAGATTCTCTATGTTCGAAAGAAGCGGGAAAAGTGATAGGGGAAGCACTCAAATCACACTCAAATCTTTCCACTTCTTCATAAACCATTGCTCTCTTATCTGTTCATCACCACCTCTTGGTAAGTTGCCAATGCACAAAGTATTAAACCAAGACTGGGATTGAATATCTCGGAGCTGATGGCCTATCCATTCACGAAGTTTCTCGTCTTGTTCCTGAAATGAAGCGATAAGTTCAGAACATCCATCAATCAGAGCCACTATATCTTCCAAATCTTGGCTATCGAATGGTTCATTTTGTCCTCTGCTCAAGAACGCTTCAATCTTAGTGGCCAAATATAGCGCAGGTTGAGCTATCAATATGTGATGACCATTGATAGCGTATGATAGAGGATTATCCACAATGTGTGTGTACCATCGATTGGAAAACCCCATGACTTCCGATGACGGAAATAGAAAATCAACCAGCTTTCCTTTTGGAGATATATAGCGACACATTGGACCATCGATGTCTGGTGACCATTGCATCGTTCGCAACCTATTCTCAAAGTCTATCCACTGCAGTGGGCTGGTAATTTGAAACAAGATGAGATCGATATCTTTGGTGGTTCTCAACTGCGAACGAGCAAAATCATCCAGATAACAATGCAATGCGGCTCCACCCACAAATATCGGGGGCATTTCCAACCAGTGTAATTCCTCTTTGAGTTCAAGCATTTCTTGAAGCATATTCCTCCTCCATCGTCTTCACAGCCAACGCAATCTCTCGAACACGACCCAAGCGAAAGACCTCAACCAAATCAAGCCATGGTTTCAGTTCTGTCTCGTTATGGGAAAGATAGACAAAACCAGCATCTAAGGGTTGTACCCCTATGCCCATTGTACTCGATGATTCATCGGGCCAAACAAAGGGTATCTCTGGCCGAGATATCTCAGGAAGCTGTGCTGTCGTCATGCCTCTACAAAGTGTCTGCATCTCTGCTGGAAAGACATGAGGCAAACCATACCGAAGGAAATTGATGGTTACATGATGATCCACTCGATTGCTTGATTTGTTCCACAACTTGCTGTCATTCAGTCTCAATAATGAACGATGCAACGCGGATGCTGACCAATGTAAGCGGATGGAAAGTTTAGCCTGATGTAGTGGTTCGTTTGGTGATTCTTTGAACAGTACCATCAACGGTAAAATATCTTGGGGAAGTAGCATAGTTATTCCATATTCTAAATTCTGGAATTTAGAATATAGCATAGGTTGTGGTCGAAATCAACTATGTGTTCCCAGGCAAAGGCACCATGACGGCCGTCTTTGAAATCGACCATCAAACCATCGAGCAACTCCGTGAACAAGCACAGGACAACCAAAAGCACCTACCCGTCTTTCACACTTCCGTGATCGATGAAGAGGGACAGGTTGTGGCGACGGTGAAGAAGATTCTCTATGTGCGGAAAAGGCAACTCTAAGGAGATTGACAGACAAAGTACTCTTGCAATGTAGTTTGTGATGTTGTACGCCATTCGTGAGATATGGCATCCATGTACACCCTCCTCCTATCTGAGGAAGGTTCTCCATTCGCCCA
>CALDQI010000679.1:0-3999 GCA_937911635.1 uncultured Pseudomonadota bacterium
TACATCGATCGTTATTGCCAATCATCATCGACCCGTAAAATTAGGAGTTAAAGACTATTGGTGATAGTATTTGTACACCTTAAAATAGGCTTCAAACCCTGCGCTTGTCCATCTCAATTTGCGTGTCCAATCGTGCCAAAATGGTCATCAAGTCTTCTTCCAAGCTGTCTCGACTGAGAACATTGCGCTGCAAGACCGTGAGGTGGATGTCTTGTAAGCCGGTCAGAAGGAGTTCAATCCGTTTGTTGTTTTGCTCTTTGGCTTCTGCAATCCCGTCTTGATTTCCCCCGAGTGCCGCATAATCATCTTCGGAACTTTGAATGCGTTCGGCAATTTCTAGGTGGTTGACCAGCTCGCTCATCATTCTATCCAGCAATTTGGTGATGTCTGTATCTTCTCCGATTTCGGCTTTGATGTTTCGATGGAGATTTTGGGCGCTTTGCAGTCTGGGGTCTGAAATACCCAGTCGGGCAGGGGAATGGCTCTTCAGTTTTGGAAGTTGCTTCTGAACCGTGTTGCCAAAGAAGTTTTGCGGGGCTTGGATGAGCGGGACCACATCTTCGGCAATCATGAGGTCTATGGATACGGTGACACTGTTGGAGTCTTTCCGCGGGAAGAGTTGGATGGATTGCTCTCCGTAGAGTGGAAAGGTGTGTTGGAGCGTCAGTTCAGAATGCTTTGCATTTGCAATGACCACTTCATTGTCGACCAGAATATCAAAGCTGAGGTATTTGTACACAATCTGGATTTGATGACCATTCCACGTGCCCAAATAGTCTTTTCGGTATTGGATGACGTGGACTCCAACGACTCCTGCTACGAACGCGGCTGCAATGTAAAACATGGTCACCTCTCCACCGGTTGAAAACACGCAGCCTGTGAGACTGTAGAAGCACCCGGTGAACCGATCAATACCGAACGTTGTATGTCGGATTGCTGAATGGTCACAGACCATCCAAAGAGGGCAAACGGTGATGCACCAGTCCACTCCTTTTGGAGTTCCCATCCTCGGCCTCGTTGTTCAAACCATCCTACCCAGCCAGACTGTTCAGGGAACCCTTCGTTCTGTCCTGATCCGGCGGTGGGTGCACCAACAATCCAGTCCAAGAGTCCATCGTTGTCGAGGTCCATGAGTTTAGAAGCATAGCCTATTGAAATATGTGGGTGATTCACCATGTCTTGTTTGAGTCGGCTCCAATCTGGCAATTCTACAGTATACAGAGTGTCGCCATCTGTATACAGCAGATCCGGTCCGCCTCCCAGAACCCACTGTGGCTTCCCCGTTAACGCCGGTCCGAAAGGGTGTATGCGGCTCAAAAGGTTTGTGGTTTCATTAAAGACAAAGGTCGCATTGAGGGTCCAGACCTGTGTGGGTATACCGCGCATCAATACTGCGATATCATCATCATACCGTGCCATATCGATACTGGTTGCGGGCAGGGGGTGCTCAATACCGCCGATCTTGACTGAGTTGTTGAACAGTTGTACCAGTCGGCCATCGGGTAGAGTACCCAAACGTCGAATGTTGGTTGACGTGAGTTCTATGTTGTTCACATCATTTTGCCATCGGGTGTCACTTAGAGGACCAAACAACACTGGCGAGCCATCCCTCAGGGTGATTTCTTGACCCCATCTAGCGCAGGCGTCAGTAGTCCAAGATTGGGCGGTCAGTTCACCGTTGCTGAGTTTATACAGTGGCGAGGTACAATTGGAGGGCGCAGTAATATACACTTCTGAACCATTTGCAAGCATTCGAAAGCCAAATTCCGATTCTTCGGGGCCGGTGTATGTTGTCAGTTCTTCCGTACAAGGTTCCCAGTCTTTTGGTGACCGATCTTTGCATCCGAAGAGTAGTGTGAGTAAACTGAACATGATACCACTATACCTGAGTTTATAATTAACGGGACAGGAGACTTTGATGAGCAATCCATTTGATATGTTGAATGCCATGGGTGGCATGGGCGGCATTGGAAATATGATATCCTCTTTTCAGGAAAATATGAAGACCACGAAAGCCGAATTGGCGAAACAACACTACACAGCAGAAGTCGCTGGTGGTAAAGTCAAAGTCACCGTTACGGGTGCCAATCAGGTTGTGTCCATTGAAATGGCCGAAGCACTGGCGGGAGATGTTGAACTGATGAGTGATTTGGTTCTCGTTGCCACCAATCAGGCTCTAAGTAAAGCCAAGGCAGATTCTGACCAAAAGATTCAGGCGTTGACCTCAGGGTTACCCATCCCTCCTGGAATGCTAGGAATGCTCGGACTATAAGCCTGACAAATGATGATTTGGTTATGGTTGTTCGGCTGTACGGATGACAAGACAACTGTGGACTCGGCACTGGATGATCCGGTTGGTTGTTATGCTGAGACGCCCTCTATTGAGTTGGGCCAGGGTGAGCGTGAGTTTGAAGATTTTATGGTACCCTATGAGTCGGTGATGATTCATGGTCCTCAAGGTGGGTGGCACATTTTGGCATCTCTTCGTACGCATGGGATGATGGATATCGTGGAAGTCCATTACACCATCGAGCACCTCGATTCGGGGGCCTTTGTCTCTGATAATATCTATCGGCTTGCGGTGATATCTGAAGGGGAGTGTACTGGTTATTATCCAGGTTTATATGGCTACCTTTCGGTTCGAGATTTGTATGACGGAGCTCTGGATACCCCGCCAGAGCTGCTGGGTGGGGATACGCTGCGCATTCGCCTGAGGGTGACAGACTGCACAACCAGTATGGAGGAACAGGGAATCTGCACTCAAGCAAATCGTTGGGCAGAAGCCTCTCTCGATGTGACAGCCTTACTCGACCCCATCGATCAGGTCTCTGATTCTGAAGATACTTCGGATACCGGTTCGTAGTCTGTGGTGGGTTCAGCTGCGATAGACAGGTCTGGTTCGGTCTGCTCGACTTCGGTGGTGAATTCTGCGCGCTGGATTTGCTTTAGGTGAAAGCGTCTCGGCTCTCCTCGAAGCATGCAATTGGCTTCGAGGTGTGGCGAATCCCACTTGGTGATTTCCAGTTCTCTGCGGGTACGAATTGGCTTCGATGGATCACGAGAAATGTAGTCTATAGAAATGCGTCGTTTCTCTCGTTTGGCTTGAGTAATCGTGCGAGCAATGTTTTTCTTGTACTCACCCCGTTTGTGGTATTTCTCACACAATTCTTGTAACTCTGACACGGTCAGTTGCTTTTCAGTACGCTGCTCAATGTCTTCCAACATCGCCCAAAAGATGTATATGGTATTTCGAGCATCTGGAAGTGCTCTATGGGCATGGGGGGTCATTAAGTGAAACCGATGCGATACAACCGATAAGTTGTTCCTAGGGAATCCAAAGAAGCGTCTAGACATAGCCAAACTGTCTACCACCAAATCATCTGAGATGACGGGTAAATTGTTTCGCTCAGCCTCTGCTTTGAGAAACCCAACGTCGAACTCGGAATTGTGAGCGACGAGTATACAGTCTTTTATAAACTCTTGAAGTTGCGGATAGATATCGTCAAAACTGGGAGCCTTCTCCACCATGGAAGGAGAGATACCGTGAATGGCTTGATTGCTAGGGGATATCCGTTTGGTGGGTTTGACCAACGAGGACCATTCCTCAACACTACCATCTGGGTTGTGCTTCACAAGGGCTATCTCGATGATGTTGTGTCCTTTTTCAACGTGTAGTCCTGTGGTTTCACAATCAAAAGCGACGACACTGCGCTCACGTATGGGTAATGAATCTATGGTCATCATTCTTCCAGTGGGTTTACAGGACGTTCTAGCCAGTCTGGAATCCCAGGAGCCATGAAGTTTCCATCGCCATTTTGGTCCACCCAGATTGGGTTGGTCAGCGCAAAAGGAATCACTTCAAAGCCTCTTGGAATAGGTACAAGCGGATCAAGAATCGAGGAAACATCAAAACTCAGTTCCACATCGGAGAAGGCCTCCAAGACCACATCTTGGAGCTGGACCGGCGGTATCTCGACGGCTGTGTACAACGGCGCCAGA